>CAZVZI010000116.1:0-6050 GCA_964631455.1 uncultured Thermodesulfobacteriota bacterium
CAACCGCCCCCGCCTCTTTATCCTTTAATCCTACGTTGGTGTAAAGCGGCAGCGCAATATCGGGCATTGCCTTTTTGTTTATCGCTACGGAAACAGGATGCGATATGGCGCCGATAACCTTTTCCCCGGCAGGGCCTTTTTCCGAATGACAGGATGCGCACAACTGGCCGGCTATATCACCCTTGCCGCTTAAATTCCTTGCCCACATCCTCGGTCCGCTGCCGTTATGCGGAAGATGGCATGAACCGCATACGTCGCCATCTTTCGCAGAACGGCCATCAGGAGTCTTATCGTCAGGCGCGGATATTGCCAGATTGTGCTTTGAAAGCGCAACAGATCTTTTATCAACATGGCAATTCTTGCAGAGCCCTGAATCGGGGTCCTTTTGCATCCTCAGGAAGCTGTTTTTGCCGTCTCCCTCAAGATTTTTACCAGCCCCCTTCTCGCTCTTGGCCGGGTCCCACAGGTGCGGGTTATGACAGGTGGCGCACGACATATTGCCGCCCGCTATCCTGTCTCCATTCTCATCAAAGAGAGGGAGCGGCTTTATATCATGAGATAACGATTTAGACTTCATTACGCTCAGATGTTTGCTTTCCCAGCCCTCCTCTTTAGGCATAATATCTATATTGGTTACCGGCACATTCAGCGGATGGCTGAATCTGCCCACCTGCTTGTCTTTTGCGACACCGCTGCCGTTGTGGCATGAAAGGCAGAGGCCGGAGACCTTGTCAGCATCCTTATCAATCCCCTCCCGCGCCCACATCCTCGGCCCGCTGCCGTTATGCGGAAGATGACATGAGCCGCATATGCCCGATTCCGGAGGCGGCTCGCCTTTTTTATTTTTACTGTCTTTTGCAGTAACCATCATATCATGGTCTGTGCCGGCTATATATGCTTTATCCTTATGGCATTCCATGCACAAGTCGCTGTTTTTTCCAGCTGCCTTTCTCAAAAAACTATTGCTTGGCCCGCCCTCTTCATCCCTTGCGCCCTCTTTCTGAGGGTCGGCAGGGTCCCACTGATGGACATTATGGCAGGTGACGCAGATAACATTTCCATCGTCTTTTTTGCCTGTAGGGACGCCGTGCTCCGTAAACAGGGGAAAATCAACCGATACCCCAAGCTTTTTTATATTTCTTCCCACCGGGTGGGAATAGCCTCCGATGGTCTTTTTCTTTGCAACGTTGTTTTCCGAATGACAGGAAAGGCACGCCCTTTCCATCAGGTCTTTGCCTTGACCGAGGTTTCTTGCCCACATCTTTGGGCCCTTGCCGCTGTGAGGCACATGACAGGCGCTGCACGTGCCTCCCTGGGAAGCGGTCTGTTCCCTGATGTTTTTTTCTTCCGGCGCCATCCTGCCCATATTGTGTTTTGTATTTTCAACCGTCTTCTTGTCCTCGTGGCAGGTCTTGCAGAGCAATGCCCCTCCGGTATTCGGTTTTACCAGCAAGGCCCTTCCCTTTTCGGCGTTATGCGGCCTATGGCATGTCTGGCAGATTATCTTCCCTTCCGTTCCTGTCCTGCCGCCCAACTCTTCCGCTCTCTTGCCGATATTTATCTTTTCGGAGGCAATATTGACCGGATGCGTGCCCATCTTTGCCGCATCTTCCCTGTCGCGCGCATACCGGTCGGCATGGCAGATGCCGCAGAGCTCGGAATTGTCATTCTTCACAATCAGCAGTTTCTTTTCCGGCGCGCCCTTTACCCTGTGGCACGACTGACATATAACCGCCGCTCCTTCCTGGGCGGCGCCTGTCCTTGCCTTGAGCTCTTCAAGCTCATGGGTAGGCAGTTTTGCGGTCTTTCCGCTCTTAAAGAACGGATGCATACCTTCCTGCGGCCCAAGCGCCTTATTAATGTGGCATGCAAGACATATTGCTGAGTTCTCCGTCGCTTCCCGCAAAAACAGGGTTTTTGTAGGATCGCCCATATCGTCCCAGCTTCTGCCGTGGGCGCTGTGGCATGTGCCGCAGTATATCTCTCCGTTTATATTCAAAGGAAATACATGCTTGCCTTCTTTTGTTACCGGTATCTTGACTTTTTCGCTTGGTTTTACATAAACAGGGTGCCTGTGCTTTTCCTTGTCAAATGCAAACCGCGAATCATTCACATAACCGTCGTGGCATGTGAAACATATCCTCTCTGTCGAGACAACGCCTTGTCTCCCCTCTATCATTACAGGAACCTGCGGTATCTCTACAAGGGGGGTTACACCGGCCTCTCTGAGCTCGGCAAGCCATTCTATGTGGCAGACGGAACACTCCCTTTGAGGCGAAATTTCGCGGGCAGAGGAAGAAGAAATGAAAAATGAAAAATGAAAAGTGAAAAGTGAAAAAAAGAATAATACTATAAAAAATAGATTGTTAGCTTTTTTTAAATTTGAAATTTGAAATTTGAAATTTGAAATTTTCACCTGAAAACACCCTCTACTGTCATTCCGAGCCCTTCTCTTGTCATTCCGAGCGAAGCGAGGAATCTCGCTTTTATGCTCAGAATAAACTCCGCGAGGAATCTCATCTTTTGGGATTGCTTCGGCCTTGCCTCGCAATGACATTTTCATTCTCTTTTGCGCCAACTTGTCTGCATGTGGGTTTCATTTTAACTTATAAACCCCCACCCTGTTTTCAAGCACCTCAACCACATACAGGCGGTTGTTGTCATCAATGAATATGGAGGCCGGAGAGATAAATCTCCGTATCTTATTATCGCCGCTGCCGAGGACATATTGGAAATCCGCCTGGTCGTCGAACACCTGTATGACGTCCATATAGCTGTCGGTTACATAAATCCTTCCCTTTTTATCAACAGCAACGCCCTTTGGCCTGAACATCTCGCCGGGCAGGATTCCCCATGAACCGATTTGTCTGACAAATTTTCCAGTATCTGAATTAAATGCCTGCACCCGCGTGTTCAAGACATCAACAACATAAACAAGCCTCTTGTCCGGGCTGAATGACAATGTTGCCGGGTATCTAAAAGAGCCTTCTCCTTCGCCAATCCCTCCCCATTCACCGACATATTTGCCTGTTTTTGTATAAACAACAATCCTCATGTTTGAATTATCAGTGATATAGACATAATCTTTAAAATCATCTACGGCTATATCAACAGGGTCAGGTTTTGACATCCCCTCTTTTTTTTCAATATCAAAGTCTCTTAAAAACCCTCCCTTACCGTCAAATACAACTATCCTTGCGCCCTGCGAATCGCAGACATAGATGTTGTCATTTCCGTCTATGCCGATGCCAACAGGCGTATGCAATCCGCCGGGGTTTCCCTCATTGCCGAACTGAAATAGAAATGCGCCGTTATAATCAAACACCTTTATCTTGTCATGCGTTCCGTCAAGCACATAAATTTGCCGGTTTTTGCCTACAACAACATCGGTGGGAAGGGAGAATGGACTGTGGGGAGGACCGTTTATATCAAAAAGGCGCTCAATGGGTTCCAGTTTCGTTTCAGCAGCCGCCCCGGAAAATGGGGCGGCTGCCATGAAAAATATGATTAAAAAAACAGAAAGGGCTCGCATACCGGCGCTATTTCTTCTGGCCTGAGAACGGCGCCTCCTCATGCTCCTGAGGCGCTGCAAATTTACTGCGCCACCATGCTGCAGGGTCGGCGGGCGTTTCAGCGGCAGGCTTATCTGCCCCTTTCCCAAGAAGCTCCCGCGCCTTTTCAGGCGATATGTTCATATCCTTGAATACGCCCGGCATATAAAGTTCCTTATATTTCTGCGTTATGCTTACAACATTCAGACCCGTCAAATCGTTTATCCTCTGTTCTGAAAATCCAAGTTCCTTAAATGGTATAAAACTATTTTCTGTTATGTGGCACCTGGTGCAAAATCTCCCCTTTGCGCCGACATTCTTATGGAACCTGGCCTTTACCTTGGCCTGTTCCGAAGGCGTAAGCTGTCCCCTTATCTTGATAAACTCCTGCGCGTCAGGCCTCTCTTCGGATGTCTCAAGGAGTTTGCCGTCGGCAAATACGCTTACCCTTGAATAATAATCATCCGTATTTTCCAGTGCGCCGGTGCGCGGGTTATATGCCAGGCCAAACGGCTTTCCCTTGGGTTTGAATCCCGAGTAATTTGCCCATTTTAATTGAATATTTTCTTCCGGAACCCCGTCCACATGGCATGTCAGGCAGTCAAGAAACTGCGTATGCATATTCAGGAGCGACCGTATCATCCTCTGCTTCTTATGCGGGTAATTGCCGTGGCAGTAAAAACATACGGGCTGCTTGCCTTCTTCGGTCAGGTCTTTAACAAGATTATGAAAATGCGCCTTTTTGTCAAATACAGTCTCTTTTTTCATCTCTCTTAAAAGTTCGGAAGCGGAGGCCTTTTCCCCCGCTTCATTTTCTGCGTGCGGTTTGCCGTCTCCGAAACCAACCCTGGCGACAATGCCTATGATAAGCATGCCCCAGACTGACCACAGAATCATTGACACAACCCATGCCCAGGCCGGATGACTATCTCTTTCGCCATGAATTGCCCATGCGCTTGCCGCGCCGCCGTTTCTGATCTTTGCCTTGCTGTCGACAATCACAAGCAGTCCAACCATGATTGTGACAAAGAGCAGCCCTGTTATTGCAACAAATATTATCGTTAATTTGTCCATTGGCATCTCCTGTTTTATTATTTTATACCCTGATAAGGGTCCATATTACATAGAGTCCAAGTATTACCGCGGATAGCATGACCATAATAAGCGAGCCATACGCTATCGCCTTTTGAACAGGCGAGAGGTTTCCTGTCATTGCATCAACCGCCCGGCTCAAAATCAGGTTTTAAGGTTTTGCTTGCCAGTCTTTTCTTTAAAAGCATATCTCTTAAATATGCCCTTTCGGACGGTATCTCAACCAGGTTTCTTAAATATTCAAGGAAATGCTCTTCTATCTGATGCTCTCTTGTAAGTTTGCCTGTCAAAAATGTCCACTGCATTGGGAACCGTCCCGGCGCAAAATGCACATTATACCAGTGCCAGAATGCAATAACTATCAAGGCAAGCAAGGCCTCGTGGGGATGAAAAAGCCTTGTTATGCTCTGCACATAGTCTGCCGGCAGCGGATTAAATTTTGCAATGGTATCAGGAAACAAAAATGTGGCGCCTGTCACAATCATGACCGTGTTGCCGAAAAGCGCCGCAAAATAGTGAATCTTTTGTTTGTATGCAAACTTGTCCATCTCAGGCCTTTGGTCTCTTTTGCCGAGAAAATAAAATATATCATCTCTCATATCAAAGGCATCCTTGAGGTGCGGAATAACAGTCCTTTTCCAATCAAATCTCTTGTTCTGAATCTTCCAGAGGCTGTCAAGCGCGATGGAAAGAATATGGTAGACGGCTGCAAGAATGAACACAAATGCCATTGTCCTGTGGATAATCCTTGTTACATATATGCCGCCGAGGAGCTTGTTAAATGGTAGCGCCCAGAAACTTTCGTTATAATGCACAGGCAGGCCTGTAAGGGCAAGCATAAGAAATGCCGAGAACATGGTCAAATGCTGAAGCCTGATGTGGAGCGAATATCTCGGCAGATCTCCGACAGGATTTGAATCCACATTCTTGTACAGAAGCACCCTGTCGTCGGGCATCATCTCAACAAGCTCCGCAATCTCCCTTTTTGTTTTTTCATCAACCCGGTTTATTTCCATTGTTATATTTAATGTCTTTTTTGCATCTTCCGATAAACGCATTTATTTGGCCTCCTCTGCTCTTTTCATGATATTCAAGATTCCCTATCTTCTGTCCCTGCCCCGCTTGCTCTTTTTCCTCCATGTCGAGCCTTTTCTCAAAACCCATGCTATGCCGTCCCTTTTTCTGCCGATTGTCTCCAAAATGGTGAGACCAAACAAGGCATAGGTTACCAAATCGCCGAAAGGGCCGTAGACATTCGCAATATAGAAGATAAACGGATTGTCATCCCTTCTCTCGCTAGGATGCGGGTCTATTCTCACAAAGTTTTTATTCGCATCTTTGTGGCATCTGCCGCAGGTGTTTATCCTGTTCTCTTTATAGGTCGGCGATTCTTTATCCTTTGACGAC
>CAZVZI010000117.1:0-6048 GCA_964631455.1 uncultured Thermodesulfobacteriota bacterium
CGGCATTGCTTATGTCCATTTTTTACATTAAAGTAGCCTGTCCCCTTTTTCTTTCTCATGGTAGTAATAAATATTCCCATTTTGTTCTAAAGCTAACGGCTCATCTATTCCAGGGCCGTGGACATAACGATTTCCGATGATTCGGTTTTCATCGTATTCTAAGGATTATGTCTTCGTTGTCGTAGATGTATTTTGTTGTTGCGGTTGAGCCGTTCTCTGTTATCTTCTTTTCTATCCTTCTTCCGAATGGGTCATACTTGACTTTACTTGTCATGGATGTCCCTATTTTTCTCGTCTTTTGGAGGGAAGAAATGCCGCACTCCACCACGAAACATTAAAAAAAGACCAATAAGCAACAATACCAACGTCGCCCCGTTTACCACCAAGGTTAGAACCATGACTATGAAAATGTTACTATCCGAACTCTGCTCAAGCAAACTCCGTGTCCAGCGCTCACCCGCTGTCATAAGAAAAAGCGCAGCAGCAATCAATGTGGGGGCTAACCAATTCCGAGCTAAATACGCTGCACCAGTCAAAATCACTATCCACCCCAACCCTTCTATAACAATTTCCCATTGACCTAAGTACGGCACCTCTATCATGCGCAGCAAAATAGAGAGAAATACAAACAGAAGAAGTCCGCCCAAAAACCAAACAAACTTTAATTGCTTCATATATCACTCCAAAGAGAAAGGTAAAAGTGGTTCGCACCGATCCTTTTTACAGCGACGGTATTGCAGGGCACACTGAATTCTCTCCGCTGCAGCGATTGCGCTGCAAGCCGTAAAGCCCGCCCCAGCACCAGCCGTACACCCTGCTTCACAAACTACAAAGCATTGCCCGAAAGCAGGACCAGATGCAAGACAAAGCGGTATGCAACCTGTTGTGCATGCCACTGCAAGTTGAAAGACGTTTTTCCTACATTGAAAGAGCCTGTCACTCGCAGCACTGAAACAAGGCATAGCCGCATCTTCACATGGTCCAAGCCCAGATGGATCGGTAAAATTGACTGCATTGTTTTCTGTATAAATAAACGGATTGAGTTTTTGAGGACTTCTTTTTAATGAATCAAACGTTGGATAGATACCGGTTTGAGAACATGATTTAGTTTTCAGCGGCCCATTCCCCGGATGCAATATTGGATCAAAACTCACAAACCTCCCAGTCTCTGCATCATAATACCTCGCCCTATAATAATACAGCCCAGTCTCTTTATCCCATTCCCTTCCTGTGAATGTGTATGGCTGCTTTATGGCATTCATATTGTCATGGACTTTGCCGAAGGAGTCATATTCGTAAGTTTGCACCACATTACCACTTCCATCCGTTAAAGCTGTGATTGAGCCGAGCCCATCTGCATGATAATAATATGTCCCTGTGTCGTTTGTTAGAGATAGATGCTCGTCTATTCCAGGACCATGAAGATACTTTTTCGTCTCAGTGGTAGTTGCACCATTTGAGGTCTTTGTAATATACTTAAAGATTATGTCCTCATTGTCATATACATAGGTTTGTATGCTTGTCTCTGCTACTCCTTTGTCTATGGATTCGACCTTCTTTTCCATCCTTCTTCCAAATGGGTCGTATTTAAAGGTTATTGCCTTGGTCTCGTTCTGTTCGTTCTTTACTACCTTTATGAGCCTGTTTTCATAGTCATAGGTGTATGTCCATCCCTCTATCTCTGTGTCAAGGTCGTAGTCCTCATCGGTCTTTATTGTTAGGTTGCCGTTCTTGTCATAGATGTATGCCTTGCCTTTGTAGTTTACAAGTTGGTTTGCCTGGTTGTATGTGTAGTCTCTGTTGGGCATCGAGGTAAGGCGGTTGCCTGCTGGGTCGTATGTATATGCCTCATCCTGCGGAATGAAAGGGTTTGAGCCGCTTACTGTCTTTGAATTCACTGCTGTGATGAGCCTGTATGTCTTATCATAGGTGTATGCAGCGCTCCTCACCGGCTCGGTCTTGGTAAGCCGATTACCAACATTATCATGGGTGTAGGCAAATGAGTTGAGAGTTTGGAGTTGGGAGTTTTGAGTTATAAGGCTTGTGAGGAGGCCTGCACTGTCGTATGAATAGTTTGTTGTCACTCCGTTGGGATAGCTGAGTTTTGTCCTTCTGCCAAGATTGTCATATTGATATGAATATGTCCTGCCGCTGCCGTTGAGTATTGAGCTTAATCTGTTGGCGGCGTCGTAGGTAAAGTTTACAATCGTGCCGTCAGGATAAGCTGTTTTTGTTTTGCTACCGAGGACGTTGTATTCGTAATTGATGGTTCTGCCATTTGAGTCCGTAACGCTTGTTACTCTGGCGTTTGCATCGTAGGCAAATGTGTATGAGATGTTTTGATTTGCGGCTGCGAGGATGTTGCCTTTGGAATCATACGTAAAGGTCTCTTCAGTAGTGTCGGGATATTTCTTTTTCAATAATCTGTTCAGGCTGTCATAGGTGTGGGTGGTTGTATTTCCATTTGCGTCTTTCTTTGATGTCAGATTGTTTTTTGAATCATAGACGTAGGTTATTTCATTCCCCAACGGGTCTGTCTCTTTGGTGAGTCTTCCAAGAGTATCATACTGATATGTGGTTACTTGTCCTTTTGCATCGGTTATTGCCGTGAGCTTGTCTGCGCCTGTACATGATGGGCAGCCACTTCCGCCGTATGAATACTGAGTTATATTTCCGAGGGCATCTTTGACTTTGGTCAGTTGGCCTCTGTAGTTGTATTCGTAGTATGTGGTGTTGCTGTTTCCATCTGTCTCTGATGCCCTGTTTCCGTTTTTGTTGTAGGTGTATGTGGTTGTGTTGCCGTTTGGGTCTGTTATTTTTATAAGCTGATTCATGCTGTTGTATTCAAATTTCGTAATATTCCCGCTTGCGTCTGTCTGACTGGTCATGTTGCCTGCGGTGTCGTAAGTGAAGCTTGTAGTTGCGCCTGTGGGGTCTTTTATAGATATAAGATTATTGTTTTGGTCGTAGGTGAGGATGGTTGTCTGGCCGTTGGCATTGGTTATCTTTGTAATGTTCCCTTTTGTGTCGTATTCATATTTTGTTATAGCGCCTGTAGAATCTGTTGTCTGTGTTAGATTTCCATTTGTGTCGTATGTGTATGTCGTAGTTGTTCCATCGCTGGCTGTTATACCTGTCACCTGTCCATAAGTGTTGTATGTGTATGTGGTGGTCTGGTTTAGGGCATCGGTTGTTGATGTCATGTTGCCGCTGTCGTCGTAGGTGTAGGTTGTTGCGCTGCCGTCAGG
The DNA here is from genome assembly GCA_964631455.1 of uncultured Thermodesulfobacteriota bacterium. Lineage (GTDB taxonomy): Bacteria > Desulfobacterota > GWC2-55-46 > UBA9637 > UBA9637 > JACRNJ01. The sequence goes on from CAZVZI010000117.1 coordinate 3,249, forward strand.
GTCTGTCTTTGATGTTATGTTTTTGTTTGTATCGTAGGTGTATGTTGTGGTGTTGTTGTTCGGGTCAGTTGATTGTAAGAGGACATTGAGGTTGTTGTCATATTTATGTGTCCATATGCCGCCGTCCTTTTCTGTTACTGTGGCTGAATTAGCTGATGGCTCATAGCTGATAGCCTTTGTTTTGCCTTCAGGGTCTGTGGATGTGGTTACTCTGCCGTTGGTGTCATAGGTGTATGTTGTTATGTAGCTATTGGGGTCTGTCTTTGTGAGCATCCTGCTGTTTGCATCGTAGGTATATTGCCATGTATTTTGGGATGGGTCTTTTATGGAAGCAAGAGAATCTCCTGAATATGTGAGGGTGTAGACATTGTTAGAAAGGTCTGTAATGGATAGAATTTTGCCATTGCTGGAAGTTATATTGGTTGTCCTGCCTGATGAATCGGTTATGGAAGTGAGATTATCTCCTGTATATGCGAGGGCGGTTGTGTTGCTGTTTCTGTCTTTTATCTGCGTAAGTCTGCCTGATGTATTGAAGGTGTATGTTGTGCCTTCTTTTGTGGTCTGGGTGTATGTAGCATCTGCATTCTTGATGATGGTTGAATGGTCTCCGCTTCTATTCTCTGGGTAGTAAACCCCTCCAGTTTGCCAGAAGTATATTGTGTTGCCATCTTCTTTCTTAAGGCCAAGGCTTCCGTCAGGGTTGGGGATTATAAGAATATTATAATTATGTGTCCACCCCTTGCCAAGCGGGCCGGTATAGGTGTCTATGGAATTATAGTTCAGGGTAAGGGCTACGCCGTTTGTTAGGGTGAAGAGGTCTTGAGCATGGTAGAGGTTGCCAGAGGCAAAGTTAGCTGATGAACCCATGTTGGTGCCATTGTTACACGACTGTCCTACGCAGGTCTCGTCAGTCTGTCCATTACAGTTATTGTCTTTGTTGTCGCTGCATGTTTCTGTTGCAGGCAATACTTCCCCTGTGCAGCTTCCCCACTGGCCACTTACGCAGGTCTGAGTCCCTGCTTCGCATATGCCAACATTTTCTGTTCCTGCCGGTCCTGAGTATGCGCATGGTCTTGTCTCTCCCTCTATGCAAACAGCACACCCTTCATCTGTCTGCCCGTTGCAGTTGTTGTCTATGCCGTCGTTGCAGATTTCTGTCTGTGGCAGGACTTCGCCTTCACATGCTGCCCAGTATCCGCCTTGACAGGTCTGGATTCCAGCCCTGCAGGCCCCGATGCCTTCAGTACCCACGGGTCCAGAATAAGGGCAGGGCTGTGTCTGTCCTTCTGTTGTGCATGGACATTTCCATTCATAAGTTTTTGTATGGCTATAATATGTAGAAGAACAAGGTTCCCTGGGACATTCTGAGTCTGAGCCCCAATTACTATGCACATCGCCACTCCAATATTCAATATAAGTCCCTCCAGATATTTTAGAACAAGCAAGAGTCTTATCATTACAAGCCATCTTACCTATATACCCCTGTCCACATTGCCAAGTACAACAATAACCAGAGCAATCTGAAGTAGTTACCAGCGCCCACCTCCCGCCCGGACAGTTCAAATCAACGCTCCATGCAGAAGAGGCAAAAACAAGAATGAGGATAAAAATGAAAGATAGATGTTTTATTTTTTGCATATCTCTGTTACCTCCTCAACCCAGTTTACACATCCCTCTGGCGCGGGGTTATTATTGAGGAAATTCTGCACATCCTGATAGGTGTAGGCAGTATAGGCAGAGGCTGTCGCAGGCGCTAAACAAAAAAGCCCGAATATGAAAATTAGGATTGCTTTAAGTTTATGGTTTTTCACAACAAATCCTCATTATAAAAGGCTCATATCAAAAATAGTCCTGTGACCAGGATATTCAATAATGATAACGGAAGCAAAATCTTCCAGCCGATGGTCATAAGCTGATCATAGCGATACCTCGGCAAGGTAAACCTTATCCACATGAAAAAGTATATGAAAAATGCCGTCTTTGCAACAAACCAGAAAATCGGTATATCAGGAAGAAACAGCGGCGCATTCCAGCCGCCGAAAAAAAGTATCACAGCCAATATAGAAGCGGTTACCATAGCCACATACTCAGTGAGCATGAAAAAGGAAAACTTCATTGCGCTGTATTCCACATGATAGCCTGCCGCCAACGTCCCTTCGTCCTCAGGAAGGTCAAAAGGTATCCTGTTTATCTCTGCCATGGCTGCTATTAAGAAAATTATAAATCCAAGCGGCTGATAGACAATATTCCAAATGGCCTTCTGGCTGTTTACTATATCCAGAAGACTCAGGGAATTTGAAATCATTACCACGGCTACGCACGAAAATGTCAGCGCAATCTCATAGCTTATCATCTGCGCGGATGCCCGCACCCCGCCCATTACGGCATATTTGCTGTTGGACGCCCACCCGCCGAGGATTAAACCGTATACGCTCATGCCGCCAATGGCAAGAACATAGAGTATGCCGACATTCATATCCGAGATATAAAGCGTAACCTCTTTATTTATAATCGGGATGGTTATCTTATCTCCAAACGGTATAGCCGCGTAGACAGCAAAGGCAGGTATCATTGCAAAAAAAGGCGCCAGCCAAAAAAGCCATTTGTCAGCCTTGTAAGGCACGATGTCTTCCTTGAACATGAGTTTAATCATGTCTGCGATAGGTTGTAATAGCCCGTGCGGGCCGACCCTGAACGGGCCAAGCCTCGCCTGTATATGACCTGCCACCTTCCTCTCTATCCATGTTAAAGGGATCGGCACGGCAAACAGTATGAGGCTTACAAATATAACCTTGACTAT
>CAZVZI010000118.1:0-6044 GCA_964631455.1 uncultured Thermodesulfobacteriota bacterium
CGACATAGTGGTTCGGCTCGCGAACATTCCCTACAATGCAATTTCCATAAGGGTCGCTTTTCGGGGCTGCAGTCATTCTCTCATGTTCAGACCTGCATACTTGCTCGGCCTTCCGATTGCACCTACCTGAGGGATTATCTCTCTCGGCAGCCAGACCTTATACACCACGCAATGAACAGATTGTTACCTTTCTGAACTGTGGTATCGCTACGTGACTGAATCGGACAATTGTCACGGCTGGAATTCCACCAGCTGGATTGGAGCCTTGTCGGCCGCTACCGTGCCGCAAAGGACCTGCTCCTGTGCTACAAATGTTTACGGAGATGGCAGATAAGATAGGTTTAACTGTTAATCGGGAAAAGACGCACATAACGAAGATAACGGATGGATTTGATTTCATCGGTTTTCGCTTTGTGAAACGCAAAAGCCTGAGAAGCAGTAAGGACAACATCTATGTCTTCCCATCGAAGCGAGCACAACAAGCCATTCGGAACAAACTGAGATATGTGACGTCACGAAGAGCGCCAATAAAGCCTGAGGAATTCATAGAGAGCATTCGACCTGTGGTCATGGGATGGGTAAACTATTTCCGGCACACGAATGCCAGTGATGCCTTTCGAGGGTTACAGCGCTTTATTAACACCCGCTTTCGAAGATACTTAACCTATAGAAGCAAAGGCCGAGGGTTTGGATGGAATAAATATCCGAATAAGAAACTCTACGCAATGGGAATGATCTACATTGGTAGTGGGCTTATTGAGTATCCAGAAAGACTTGTGCATGGTTTACGACGAAGACTGTCGGGCCGCCGTATTCGGGAAAACTGAACGTACGGTGGGATGAGAAGGGGATGGGTACCCAACCACGGAGGAGCTAGTGAGCGTGAGCAAATTAATTGATGCATAAGTGGGAGGATTTTAATCAAAATAAATGAGGGACGCATAAAAAAACCCATCAAAGAATTTGATTAAAAACTCTTGATGGGTTTTACTCTTTTTTAATACAGAAGAAGAGCATATCAATGTCCCATGATTTTCTTAAAGATACAAGCTTTCATTTACAACTGGATGCCATTGATCAGAATTTGGCTCATCAAACACAGGCAAGAGGCTGTCCTCTATGCGGACATAAACTCCATTGTGCCAATTATCCTCGTAGCCCTATGGGACTTCCTCCCCCGTTATGGTCTTTCTACGAGAAACGATTGAGTTTTTGTTGTGCGAAATGTCGTAAGCGTACCACACCTCCTTCGGTAAAATTCTTTGGATTGCGATGGTATCCTGCCTTCTTGTTTATTCTGGTCTCTGCCTTTATGCGAGGAATGAGAGCCTTTTTTATTGTTCAAATGAAACGCCATTTTGGCATCAGTGTAGGCAAAAAGACCTGGAAACGATGGAATAGGTGGTGGAATACCTTTTTTGTGTTTACTCCCTTCTGGAAGAAGGCAAAAGGTTTGGTCCCTCAAGCTCTGGGGAGAGAAGATAATAAGATCTTGCCTCGTGCCTTGTTAAAGATTTTTAAGGGAACATTTAAAGAAAAAATGATTTTGACCTTACTCTATCTCTCTCCTTTTACCCGAAGAGAGGCAGGCTAGGAGAGATGAGAGGGGGATCCAAAACAAGATAATGCACTTTTGTTTATAAAGACGCAAAGGCGTCTTTTACGCCTTTGTGTCTTGGAAGCCCCATAACGCCCCCCTCGCGCCTGTCAAGAGGGGCCAAAGGCCCTCCCCGAAGGGGACGCTATGCGCTCTTGATAGGCTGAGCTGAGGGGGGTGTTACTTCTCTGTTGCTTGTTCTGGTAGAAGGTATCGCCTTTTTTGCTTTGCAAAAGAAAAAATTGGGATTTTTGCAAGCTGTTTGAGGGGCAGAAAAAATACGCAGAGTTTGGGTTCTTTTCTAAAAAAGTCATACTTCTTACTCTTAGTCGTCTCGAAATCCGTCAGATAAAAAAATAGGAGTTTACCCATGAATCAGACAGATCCTCATCAAGCGTGGTCTCGCTTCCGCTTCTCCGTCATTGGCTCTCTTTTGTCTTCTCCTCCTAAAAAAGGAGACCTAAAGGCTTGTGTGCGAGAGCTCGCACAAAAGACATGGCGCCATCCAATTACAGACCATGAGATGATCCTCAGTTCCTCAACTATTGAAAGATGGTTTTATCAAGCGAGAAAAACCCTTGACCCTGTCGGAGCCTTGCGAACAAAAAGGAGGAAAGATGCAGCTTCTTCTCGTAAGCTTACATCTGAACTTAAAGCTATCCTTCACACCCTGCGTCGTGATCATCCCAGCTGGAGCTACAAGCTTTGCATTGATAATTTAGGAGCCAGTCTTGCAGAAGCTGAAGCAAAAGCACTCCCTTCCTATAGCACCATTTATCGATATATGAAGACTCAAGGGCTGTTGAAACAACGCAGAAAACGAAAGTGCTTTCTGACCAGTGGTCCAGAAAACGAAATCTCAACCCCAAAAGACTGGGCAGACCGTGAAGTCCGCAGTTATGAAGTAGAATACGTCCATGGTCTCTGGCATTTGGACTTCCATCACGGTGCCCGCAAAATATTAGGCAAAGATGGAGGCTGGCATAAGCCTCTTATCCTCTCCATTATGGATGATCACTCCCGCTTGATATGCCATGCCCAATGGTATTTAGATGAAACAACAGAATCCTTAGTTCATGGCTTTAGGCAAGCCCTTCAAAAGAGAGCATTGCCTAGGGCGTTGATGACTGATTATGTGCCTAGGCACATAATCAGTCTTATGTTCCCTTCCTGATTATGTGGCTTTAAGGGGATCCTGCCTTATTTTATTGGGAGGAGCACGAGATTTTAGCAACATAATATTCACAGAGATTCGAGCCATTTTAGCAAGGCAGAATCGTCTCTCCATATTGGTTTTCGGGGGGCCTCCTCCGAAACAATAGAAGATGGGTCACAAATTTTGAGTGCCTCTTCTTTCATACGAATGGTAATCTCAGCATAACGATTTGTAGTTTCCAAACTGATATGACCAAGCCACGCACGTATAACATTGATCTCTACCCCAGCTTCTAGAAGGTGAACGGCCGTGGTATGGCGAAAAATATGAGGGGAGATTTTTAATGGCGTTGTATCATGCCTCTTTTTTACTATATGTTGTGTATGATGACGTACAATCTTATAGATGCCAAAACGCGTCAGGGTCTGTCCGTTGCGAGACGTAAACACTGGGCAATTTGGCGTACCTGCAGATTTTTTTTCTTCATGTAACAATTGTTTGAGTAAAGAAACGGTCTTAGCCCAAAGAGGGCAAACTCGCCATTTATCGCCCTTTCCGTGTAAGTGAACCCGGAATTGATTATCCAATTCTAAATTGCTTATCTGAAGATCTGCAACTTCTTGTACGCGTGCTCCCGTATTATAGAGAAAGAGCAAGAGGGTATGATCACGCAATGCAAAACGTCCCTTTGTTGGAAGAGAAGAAAAGAGGGATTCTATTTCATCGCGTTCCAGGAAGGCGGTTTCTGAAGGAGCAACGCGTTTTGTCGGAATAGCCCCCACACGTTCTGCTTCCATCAGCATTTCAGGTGCACGAAGAGCCATATATTTAAAGAAGGTATGCAAAACAGCTAATCGTTGATTACGCGTTCGACCATGATTTCCCCTGCTTTCTTCAAGAAATTTAAGAAAACGCAACACACTATCAAATGTTAATTCTGACAGAGAAAGCCGTGTTATTGAATGATGCGTTTCCTTAACAACAAATGATAAATACAAACGTATAACATCTCGATAACTTTTAATGGACGTCTGACGGAGGCTCCTTTGAATTTTAAGATGATCTTCAAAAAACGAATGAAGGATAGGCCCTAAAGTTAAATTAGTCATAGTGCTGGTTCTCCTTAAGTGAAAGAGGAATAAATTGTTCAAATCGTTGGTTGGCTTCTTTTAAAAGGTCTTCTGTAATTGTGAGGTAGATTGCCGTTGATGAAGGATTTACATGACCCAGAAAAGTCGACAAATGAAAGAGGCGCTGAGCTGGTTTAATGCCTGTCTGATACCATCTCAACAATGCACCAACTGCAAAAGAGTGCCGCAAATCATGTAACCGCGGAGGCGAAGTCCCTGCAAGTATTGTCAGGTTAAGATGGGGAATAAGATGGCGAAAAACGCGACTTATTGAACGAGGACCAATGGGGTTTTCGTGACGGAAAGAAAATACAGGGCTGTCTGGCTTCCATGCACCATAGTGTTCCTCGTGATGTCGAAGATAGCTTTGGAGGTGTTGAGCTATCTTTGGACCAAAAGGAACCAGGCGATTCTTTGAGAATTTCGCCAGCCGAATTACCAATAAGTTGCGATTAAAATCAATATCAGCTCTTTGTAAATGGGACGCCTCGCTCACCCTTAGGCCTAATCCATAGAGTAACGCAAAGATTGTAAAATAAGCCTTTCCTCGCTGAGTCGCAAAATTGTTATCTGGAAGCTGAGAAGCCATTGAAAGAAGTTGCTGGGCTTGCACACGACTAAATAAGAATGGAATCCGTGGTGCTGTCGCACGCTTTGAGCGCGCAAGGACGGGAGACTTTTGACAGATCTCTTGCATAACTAACCATTTAAAGAAGTTATTGATGACTCCTAGGAGATGGTTGTAACTTCGGGGTCGATAACGTGGTCGCGATGCTAAAAACTTCTCGATAAATTCTGGGGTTACGTCTTTTATATTAAAGATTTCTTCCTTTAGAAAATAAGCATCTAATAGCTGCAAGGCGCTTTCTTCTGTTTCAAACTTGCACCCAAGAGCTCGTTTATGCGTAATAAATTTCTCCATTTCTTCTGCTAAGAAGCTTTGAAATTCTTTCCATTTCTTATTCATAGGACGTCCTCCCCGTCTCCTAGGGCTACTTCTCGAAGAGATTCTAATGAGACTTTCGTATAAATCTGAGTCGAGGAAGGCGAGCGATGCCCCACATAGTCTCCTATCGTTTTAAACGGTAGGTCTGCTTCTACGAGACGTTGAACACAGGTATGACGTAAGGTATGGGCTCCTGCACGTGCGACTTTAACACCAGCTTTACGCAGATAGCGGGATACCCTGTTGGAAATGGCATGACAATCTAAAGGACTATGGGGGGCAACAGCCCGGCAGAAAACGCTACGATGAGATACAGAGGGCCGCGCTTTCTGGAGATAGGTGAGAATGGCTTCTCCAATGATCGGAGTTAGAGGGTATGTAGTGGAATCTCCTGCCTTACGCTCAGAAATGCGTATACGTTCTCGTTTCCAATCAATATCATCTAATGTTAGTGCAGCAACTTCTCCTCCCCTTAAACCATAAGTCACTAACAGAAGAAGAACGGCATAGTCTCTCTTGCCTATAGGGGAGCGGCGATCCACTACCTCGAACATCAGCCGGACATCATTCCAAGAAATAGATCGTGGAATATCGGAGAGGGCATATTTACGGGGTTTTTCGATATGCAGACTAAGATCTGTGGAAATGATTCTTTCTCGGTATAAATACCGCAGAAAAATACGCAACGACGCACAAAGACTTGTGACAGTGTTTTTACTTAAGAAACGCCCCTTATCCATTACAAATGCACTTAAAACAACAGGGGAAAGTTCTCTAATATGATCTAACTTAATCTTGGTAAGATACTCCTGAAAAAGGCGAAGATAATGTTGATAATGGCGGATTGAACCTGGGCGTAATCCTTTTTCTTCTTGTAAATAATGAAAAAATCCCGGTGCACATTCAAGAAAAGGTAGATTGGTGCGTGCTCGCCCTTTTCCATGATAATCTGGGATGATCAAACAAAGAAAGTGTTGAATGGGACCACGTACTTCCTTCTCAACCTCTTTCCGGGCATCTTTACTTTTACGGTTCTGTCCCCGTCCTCGTCCCCAGTCGCTTACAAATCTATCAACGTAGGAGGGTAGATCGTCCAATGTTTGAGCTCCTTGACTTCTGGCGAATTCACCAAACCGCATTAAAAGCGGAACTCGTCTGATCACAGTGCGAGCTGTATAACCTTGCTTATGAAGCCAGGTGACATATTGTTCGATG
>CAZVZI010000119.1:0-6028 GCA_964631455.1 uncultured Thermodesulfobacteriota bacterium
GGAGGCAGGCATACCGGCAGAGGATGCCAGATATATACTTCCAAATGCTGCGGAAACGAAAATCATAGTCACAATGAATGCCAGAGAACTTTTGCACTTCTTTGGTCTTCGCACATGCGAAAGGGCACAGTGGGAGATACGGGATATGGCAAAGAAGATGCTTGCCCTGGTAAAAAAAGAGGCCCCATTCATATTTAAAAAAGCAGGCCCCGGTTGTGTAAGCACAGGCAAATGCACGGAAGGGGAAATGACCTGCGGAAGACCGGATGAGATAAGAGAGGAGTTTAAAAAATTATAACTGCCGTGACCGTGAACCGTGACCGTAAGAACAAGAAATATAAAAATATTTTTCACGGTCACGGACAACGGACACGGATAACGGCATTATTATGCTTAAACGACTTGAACAAATAGAAAAACGATATATCGAACTTGGAAATCTTTTAAGCGATCCTAAAATTATTTCCGACCAGGAGAGCTTTCAAAAATACGGCAGGGAGCATTCATCCCTTGCTGAGATGGTGGAGGCATATCACGAGCTTAAAAAGACAGACAGCGAGCTGCAGGAGAATAAGGCCATCCTGGAGGGCAAGGACGAAGAACTAAGAGAACTGGCTAAAGAAGAACTTCCTCTGCTTCAAAAGAAAAGAGATGGATTGGAAGAAAGGCTTAAGGTACTCCTTATCCCAAAGGACCCGAACGATGAAAAGAATATTATTCTGGAGATAAGGGCAGGCGTGGGCGGCGACGAGGCGGCTATCTTTGCCGCAGACCTTTTCAGGATGTATTCACGATACGCCGAAACTCAGAGATGGAAGGTGGAGATATTGAGCAGCAGCCCTATCGGACTCGGCGGATTAAAAGAGATAACAGCCATTATCGCCGGCAAGGGCGTATACAGCAAATTGAAATATGAGAGCGGCGTGCATCGCGTTCAGCGGGTTCCTGCAACAGAGGCGTCCGGCAGGATACATACATCAACCGTCACGGTTGCAGTGCTGCCAGAGGCTGAAGAGGTGGAGGTAGATATAAAAGAGGCGGATTTAAAGGTTGATACTTTTCGGGCCGGCGGCGCAGGCGGGCAGAACGTAAATAAGGTGGAGACTGCCATAAGGATAACGCATATCCCGACAAATATTGTTGTCCAGTGCCAGGCTGAAAGGAGCCAGCATAAAAACAGGCATCAGGCCATGAAGATACTTGCGTCAAGGCTTCTTGACATTAAACAAAAAGAGCAGGAGTCAAAGATTGCCGAGGAAAGAAAAAGCCAGGTTGGAACAGGCGACCGGAGCGAAAAAATAAGGACATACAATTTTCCTCAAAACCGCGTATCAGACCACAGGATAGGTCTCACCCTTCATAAGCTTGACGCTGTGATAGAAGGCGACCTGAATGAACTCATAGAAACACTTGTGCATCATTATCAGACAGAGGCTTTGAAAGGCCAGAACATGGCCCTGCAGGCGTAAAAATGGATAAGATAATAATAAAAGGCGGCAACCGCCTTGCAGGCGAGGTAGAGATAAGCGGGGCAAAGAATGCAGCGTTGGCAATTCTTTCTGCCGCCATTTTGACCGATGACTGGAATACATTTTATAATGTTCCAAGACTAAAAGATATTGAGACCATAAAAACACTGCTTCTCCACATCGGGGCTGACATAGAGGAAGACGGCAATGCCTTAAAGATTAGGGTCAGAAACCTCAAAAATCCTGAAGCGCCTTATGAATTAGTCAAAACCATGAGGGCATCTTCTCTGGCGCTTGGGCCGCTTCTGGCAAGATTTAAAAAGGCGCGGGTCTCCCTGCCCGGCGGGTGCGCAATCGGCGCAAGGCCCATGAATCTGCATCTTATTGCCCTGGAAAAGATGGGGGCGGAGATAAAGATAGAAAGCGGATATATCAATGCAAAGGTAGCCTCCCGGCTGAAAGGCGCAAAGATATATTTTGACATAGCCACTGTAACCGGCACGGAAAATATTATGATGGCCGCAGCGCTTGCAGACGGCGTTACAGTTCTGGAAAATGCCGCATGTGAACCTGAGGTTGCTGAACTGGCGGAAGCGCTCAATAGTATGGGCGCCTGCATAAAAGGCGGAGGCGCTGATTGTATCACAATAGAAGGCGTTGACAGCCTGAAGCCTGTAACACATACGGTTATGCCTGACAGGATAGAGGCAGGGACATTTATGATTGCAGCAGGCATGACAAAGGGAGATGTGCTTATAAAAAACTGTCCCATACAAAATCTTGAGTCGCTGGCTGTAAAATTAAAAGAGGCAGGGGTGGAGATAAAAACTGAAAATGGCGGAGTGCGCGTTATAGGCAACGCTCATTTGAAAAGCGTTGATGTAAAGACCCTCCCATATCCGGGTTTTCCAACTGATATGCAGGCGCAATTCATGGCAATGATGAGCATTGCAAACGGACTCTCTGTAATAACAGAAACAGTATTTGAAAACAGGTTCATGCATGTAAGCGAGCTAAGGAGAATGGGCGCAGACATCAGAATAGATGGAAGAAATGCCATTGTTAAGGGGATGCCGTTTTTAAGCGGCGCGCCTGTAATGGCAACGGATTTAAGGGCAAGCGCATCGCTTATCCTTGCCGGCCTTGCAGCAGAAGGGGTAACGGAAATATCCAGGGTTTATCATCTTGACAGAGGCTATGAAAGAATAGAGGAAAAGCTTTCAAAACTTGGCGCAAATATAAAGAGGGTGAAAGGGTAAAGGTGTCAAGCAATGAAAAATAATTATTTAACTATTGCCCTTCCAAAAGGCAGGATACTGAAAGAAACTGTCGCCCTTTTTAAAAAAATCGGCATTGACTGTTCCGATGTCATGGAAGACAGCAGAAGGCTCATTTTTGAAAATAAAAAAACCGGCGTCAGATTTATGGTAATCAGGTCGCAGGATGTGCCGACCTATGTGGAATACGGCGCAGCGGATGTGGGCATAGCAGGGAAGGATGTGCTTCTGGAGCAGGAGAGGGATATTTACGAGCCGCTTGATTTGGGCGTCGGCTTCTGCAGGATGGTTGTTGCCGAACCAAAGGAATTGGGCAAGAAGGACAATCCAAGACACTGGACGCACATACGGGTTGCCACAAAATACCCGAACATTACCTTGAAATATTTCATGGACAAAGGCATACAGGTAGAGATAATAAAACTCTACGGCTCCATTGAACTGGCCCCGCTCCTCGGCCTTTCGGAAAGGATAGTTGACCTTGTTGCAACAGGCGAAACCATGAAACGAAACGGTCTTGTGGAGGTAGAGGAGATAATGAAGGTTACATCAAAACTTATCTGCAATCGGGCGTCGCTCAAGACAAAGCCTGATAGGATACGGGAGTTGGTGGATGGGTTGAAAAAGGCAATATAACGCATACTACCATACTCCACATTCAACCTTGAAGTTCAACAATTAGCTTGCCTAATTTTCTTTTATAATGTCCTTTGTTAATTTCACATTCCCAGAACCGAAATACTGTCCATCCGGTTTCCCGTAAAATATCATTATACCTTTTATCTCGCCGTTTGTTACGAGTAATCTTTTCACGCCAGAATTTCTCGTTTGTTTTAGGCTTTGTATTCCGACAATTATGTCCATGCCAGAAGCACCCGTCCGCGAATACCACAACTTTATGTTTCTTAAATACAAAATCTGGGCGGCCTATAATGTTCTGATGTCTACGCCACCCCGAGATATTATTGCATCTGAAAATCTGTATTATTGTAAGTTCCGTGGATTTGTTGCCATTGGATTTGACGGCAGTCATTATCTTTGAGCGAATGTCGGTAGTAAAACAGTCAACCATAAAAATATCAAGCATATTACGTTTCTTTGTGAATTACATTTAGCGCACCAATGTGTTTCTGATATTTATGCGCGTTAGGAAACTTTAAATATCTATCCTTTATTTCTGATTTAGTTATTAAGCCTTTGATGTAGAGGTATTCTTTCAAACGGGTGGCGACATATTCCGCGAGTTTAACGGGAACGGCGTTGCCAATAATTTGCTCTACCTCGGTTTTGCTGCCAACTAGCACAAAAGATTGGGGAAATGTCTGAATCATGCTTCTTTCTTTTGTAGTTAACGGACGAACGTTAGAATTAACCGGAGACGTATCGCCCGAATGTCCAGGATAGCCGGATGGAACTGGCCTATTTACGCCGCGAACAGTAGGACTTGGTTCGTCAATACTAAAAACCGCTCTCCTTGCATAACTGCGCGGATGACGGTAATAGTGCTCAATGCCTAATCTGTTTCCGAAGTAATTACGCAAGGTCATAGGTTTATTGGCCAGATGGTGGTCAAGTGATGCTTCCAAGAAACCGTCTTCACCGTCTCTTTCACCAATGACAAATAATCTTTTCCGAAGTTGTGGCGCGCCACATAAACTCGCGTCAAGAATTCTAATACTTACACCGTAGCCAGCCTTCTTGAAAATCGTTTTAGCCTGTGAAAATATCTTGCTTTTGAAAGCACGGTCAACATTTTCCATAACGAAAAACGACGGCCGGATTTTACTCATAATATTTGCGTATGATATTGTTAAATCCGCTCGACCAAGTGTCTCATCGCGTTTACCCGCAGAAGAGAAATCTTGGCAAGGCGGCCCACCGATAATAATATCGGGCGAGAATGCGGCAATTTCTTCGAAAGCTCTTGGATTTGACAGGTCGCATTTTACGATAGGATGGTCTTTAAAATTTGCTTTATACAAGGCAATCGCCGGTTCCCAATTGTCAAATGCGGCTATTATGTTAAACCCCGCATTTTTGAACCCTGCCGAAAGCCCGCCACCCCCTGCAAATAAATCAATAGTCTTCAATTTCATGGTTGCCTCAATCGTTAAACAAGTCCGTAGAGAAATAGATGATGGCGTCAAAACGGCGTTCCGGACTCAACCATTTTTGACCGCCGCCCAAAATAATCTTTTTGACTTGATTCTTATGAATTATTGGCTTGGTTAACCTCTCGCACCGCATGTATTGATTGGTTTTGTTTCCAGATATTGCGAATTCCTTGTCGGTTTGGTTGCCAAGGCTCATCCCGTCGTAAATCGGCTCTTGGTAAACCTTTCCAGATCTTGAAACCTCAAAGAGAAAACGCGCAAGACGTACAGCCGCTCTTTGTTGCCTGCTGATTTTAGATGATTCGTTGTCAAGAGCCGAATCCATAAAAAGACGAGTGAGCGCAAAATCGCTCCAAACAAAAATATCAAGGCAGTTGTCGGCGAGTTTTGCAGACTTACCGACGGTCTTCCACACGGGTTGCATCAATAAAGGTTTTTCAAATTTCTGATATTCGACAATGAAATCTTCAAGAGCCTGCAACATACTTGGGAGCTTATTCTTAATCTCGTCAGGATTGTCCCAGTTACGAACCTTTAAACACGATGGCTCAAAAATGTCGCGGATGTCTTTGAATTTCTTCTTAAGGGTTAGCGCCATTGAAAGCGCCATATAGCGCATGGTTGGTGAGCGAATAACAATTTCGCAACCGTATCTATCTTCAGATAATCCTTCGGTTGTATTATCTGGTAAGGTCGTCAGTTTGATTTCGACTGGATGAATAAATGCGTCAGTTTGAGCATTTTTTACGACCAAATCAATTGTTTCGAGTTCGTCATGTACAAATTGTCGGTATGGCTCATAACGTGATTCAAACGAAAAATACAACTTCTCATTTGGTAATTTAGAACCAAACAAATCTTCGATGGGGAGTTCCTCGTGAAAAACTTTTCTATCTTTATCTATCCGAAGATATACTGCACTTATACCGGTATCTCGCATAAAACAGGCGAGAGCAACTGGGAATGAAGAATTGAATTGATTTTTACCCCAATAATATTGGTCGGAAAAATCCCGATTTGAGTTGGATATTCCATAAAGTGAAGGTTTGTTTTCTTTGGACATTTGTTTTCCTGTCTTTTTTAATTGCCGCCATAGGGCGGGGCGGCCTTTCTTATGGTACCGCGCCTATTGTATTTACCCTCATAATATATACTATATTTAGCGTTT
>CAZVZI010000120.1:0-6001 GCA_964631455.1 uncultured Thermodesulfobacteriota bacterium
GCGCATTGGTTACGCCGTTACTGCTTCCTTTTGTGCCGTTCAGGTCATTTGCCGTCAAAGGCTGGATTATCGGGCTTGTTTTCACCTTGCTTGGCATAAAAAATATTTCCATTGCCTCGCCTGCCGTAGTTTTCTCATTTTTGTTTTTCCCGCTGGCAAGCTCATATATCGCCCTGCAATTTACAGGCTCAACCGTTTTTACCGGTATGTCAGGCGTTAAAAAGGAACTCAGGTTCGCCATGCCGGTTTATATATCTGCGGCTTTCATTTCCATTGTTCTGCTGGTCTTTTTCAAACTGAAAGAGTGGGGTATTTTATGAAATATCTCTCCAATGTGACGAGCCTTAAATTCTTTTCCGATACATGCACCGGCTGCGGAAGGTGCGTTGAGGTATGCCCTCATGCGGTCTTTATTATTGTGAACGGCAAAAAGGCTGCAATAAGCGATAAAGACAGGTGCATGGAATGCGGGGCATGTGCCAGAAACTGTGCCTTTGAGGCAATTACGGTAAATGCGGGCGTTGGCTGCGCCAGTGCGATAATCAATGGGATGATAACAGGCGGAGAACCTTCCTGCGGATGCGGGGATAATGCGGGAGAGTGTTGCTAATACAAGGATACTCTGAAAAATCCGTAAATGTCATTGCGAGGAGCGATTTTTGCGACGAAGCAATCTCTAACATATTGACTTATATAGAAGCGAGATTGCTTCGCTTTGCTCGCAATGACAAACTTGATAGTTTTTCAGAGTGTCCCCAAGAAAATACATTTTCTGACAAATACTATGCGAAGCGGACGCGCCATAAGGTCAATATATATCGCAATGGCAAGAAAGTAGACCAGACCCAATAGCTCATTTTTTATTCACAGCCTTCTTAAGCGCTAAGACGATACTATCTATCATTGCTCGGCAATTATGAATAAACCCTAAATCCTCGTACATTCCAGACTGGTGTTCATAGCGCAGCCCTTTGATTACCGGACCTTTCTCAGATGTAAACGAGAAAGACGGAAGGAGAATACCACTAGCCTTCTTTTCGGGATGTTCTATGAGTGGGTTTCTGATTACAGCTACTTCCCTACATGTAAGGCTGTTCAGACCAGGCAGGTGCTGCAGACAGGTAAAGAGGCGATGAGCTAAATAATAGAATAGTTCGGTGTCTAGTCTTAGCTCTTGAAGTTCCTTGGTTTGGAAGGGCTCCTGCCCAACACTGCCATCGATCGTCATCCCTTTGGTTAGGCCGACTTCTTGGGTTTGAGAATTCTTGGACAGCCACCGGCCAAGATCGGAATCAGGGTCAACAGTATTCCGCAACTCAGATATCAAGTTGCTCCCGCGTGCAATTTCCTCAGAAAGCACTTTACTACAACGCTGGTAAATTCGTTCGGCAAGCAGTTCAATGTCACTTATCCGCTGGCGGGCCTCTCTCAGTAACAGATGCTCCCAGTCATTAAAGCAGGCTTCTCGGAGTTGCTGATAATTATCTATCAGCGTATGCAAGGTTTCGAATTTGGGAAGTTCAGGAAGCATTTTAGCAACAGATTGAAATCTGCCAAACATTCACTTTTATACTTATTCTACAATTATTGGCAATATATAAGCATATAAGCTGGTTGTCAAGCGGTTATACGCAAAAATCCGTTGAAATCTGGGCAAACATTCTGCTTTAAAAATCTCCTACCAAAAAAAGATTTGAAACTCAAGGGGTTCTGTGCCACCCTCACCCTTTCCCATCAATCCTGAAGAGGGAGGGAAGAAGGTTTTTGCCACAGTCTGCCATTTCACGCTCAAAAATGTCCCAGATGCAAGCATGTCCCTGCAGGTATCAAGCAGAGGATAATTTGGGATAATTAGGGACACATCCCATTTATGGGATAATTAAGATAATTAGGGATAATTAGGGACACATCCCATTTATTGCCTTTCTCTCTTCTTTGGTCTTCCTTATGTCCTTAATTCAAACATCCCATCAAGTTTCCATTATATTTCCTCTATAAAATTCTCGCTCCAAAGAAAGTAAATTGAAGAAATTAGGATGTGTCCCCAATTATCTCCAATTATCTATTATCTCACCAATTATCTCAATTATCTCCATTATCTCCCAACACCGCAGCAACATACGACAAAAACAGACACAGTAGACCGCCGTAAAACATCGGTTGATTGAATGAGACTGTTGTACCTTTTTGAGGTGTAACAACCCAGAGAAGAACACGAAAAAGTGAGCCTTGAGGGGGGACCAAACCAATGGGTGAGTAGGCTGATGCCAGAAGAACTGTACCTTCAAGCCCGAGCAATAAGGACACAGCACCCAAAAAAGACAAGCTTTTCCAGAGCCAAATAAAACTCACTATGACTATAGTCACGACGGTCAGCACAAATAGGATTTTATTGCTAGGATATCGATAACCACCTTCAAATTGCATTCGATCTACCTCTGGAGCCTAACATTATTTTATGCTCATTCTATAAAGAATAAAGGGGACGGTTCTATTAAAATGTCGCTGTGCCTTGACGGCAACTTTTACAAAGCCTTAACATGATTTGGGGACACAATATTAAATGCAATCCAGAGGTATCTCATGAAGAGCAACAGGGTTAGGTCTACTTTTGGGATAATTGGGATAATTGGGGACACATCCCAATTATCCCAGTAAATAACCCGCCGGGCAATCGCCGCAAACTAAAAATAACCGGGCTTATTCCGGGGCTGCTGGATGAAATTGTTATGAGCCGAATATTTGCAGCTCGATGATGACTTTTAAGATTAACATTGACACAGCTAACCCCACGAACCAGTTCAAATCACTGTCAGGAATATCAGGAGCAGCATGTTCGGCATTATCAAATACATTTATATCAATTTGATCATCATCTGTGAGATTATTTAATAAGTTCTGTCTGAATATAAGCGCTTTCCTTGCATGCACTAATTGTCGTTTCAATAATAAAAAAGATAGAAGCATCAAACAGATTAACAGGAAATCAACCAATATTGAATAGTCTTTTGCTTTTTCTGAAATCTTGGCGTCGAGCTTCCCAAACAAGAAAGCAGTTATTGCAAATGAGGCTACTACCATTGATGATGTAATATTATGTATTTTGTCTCGTATTATTCGGATTTCATTTCTATCCTCTTGAATAAACGTTTTCAATATATCAGCCTTGATTTCTATTGATCCTTTCATTCTTTACCTCTTAATGCTCCGCTTAGCCTGCGTGGAAAGGCACAAGCATTTCCACGTCAGAATTGAAGCGGTTGTTAGGCATATTATTTTAGAAAAGTGCTGACTTCCCGCACACTACTGGCATCATTGGGAACTATCTCTGATTTTTCATTTTTATTACTAGCAAGGCTTTTTACAGTGGCATTAGAGCTTACGCTTGTTTCCTTAGTAGTTAAATATGCAGCAATCCATTTTTCAACAGATTGTGGATTATTAAGTGTTACAAGGTATGCAAGCTGATCTAATTTTTCTTGATTTTCTTGCCTTTTCTTATCCTTATCAAGGTAGTCCTCATATTTTAGGGTTTGCAAGTCTATTACCCTTTCTTCGCATAATCGCAGACGTATTTGCTCCATAGTTTGTATTGCTGGTATTGCATCTTGTAGTTTCTTTGTGTCCCAGTCAACTCCCTTAATAGTAACTTTATCAGATCCAATAGGAATAGTGACCTCTCCAATCTTTAAACTATTGCCTGAGTATTTTATTTGCTGAATGCATTTAGGTGCATAGACTTGTGTTCCCCACGATGTTTTGACTATAGTTGGGGAACAGCCTGCTGCCAGAATTACGGCAGCACTTGTAAGTATAAATGGTAATATAATTTTGATATTCATATCCCTTCTCCCTATTTTGAGTTTTATGTCAATAAAATCAATGGTAAAATACGCCCAACAATCTATTTATCAAATTTTCTCTACTTAAGCAAAAAGCATGGCACAAGTCAAGCAATAGCCATGCATCCTCTTTCCGGATAATTTTCTGCTCTCTCGCCGGTTCCGGCTCTGTTCACTCCTCTATCTTTTCCTCATTCAGCGCTTTTAAATACGGTTCGTAGCAGAAAAGTCTGTCCCTCTGTTTCCCGGTGAACTCTCGCACCAACCCGAGTTTCTCAAGATTTGCCATAGCCTTGTTTACTGCGGGAAAGGACAGCTTAAGCTCTGCTTGAGCGACAGGAAGCGAAAGAATGATCCTTTTCTTAAGAAGTTCATGCACCCGAAGGGCAGAGCCTGCCGCCTTTCCTATCTGCTGAATCTGTTGACGGTGTTGGTCAAACATGGAATAAAGTTTTTTCGCGGTGTCGCTTGCCTGTTTGGATACATCTTCAACTCCTGCAAGATAGAATTTCAGCCAACCTTCCCAGTCGCCTTTTGTTCTTGTTCGCTGGAGGACATCGTAATACGCTGTCCTGTACCTTTTAAAATATAGGCTAAGATATAGCAGCGGCTGAGAAAGCACACCCTCGGCGCAGAGGATGAATGTTATTAAAAGTCTGCCAACGCGGCCATTGCCGTCGAGAAAGGGATGAATTGTTTCAAACTGTGCATGTGACAGTCCTGCCTTAATTAAGGTTGGAGTATACGCGGGTTCATTATGCATAAATTTTTCGAGAGCGCCCATTGCAGGCATTATCTCGTGCGGAGGAGGAGGCACATACAGCGCATTGCCCGGACGGCTCCCTCCGATCCGGTTCTGTGAGCGGCGAAATTCACCCGGTTCTTTTTCGTTGCCTCGTGTCCCTTTTAGGAGCAAGGCATGTATTTCTTTGATCAGGCGCAGGCTTAATGGAAATCCTTTCTTCAGACGGCGTAACCCGTGTTGCATTGCCGAGACATAATTTGATACCTCCTGAACATCTGATAGGGGAACGCCAGGGGCTTCTTTATTTTCAAACAATAAGAGGTCTGATAGGGAGGATTGGGCTCCCTCAATCTGGGATGAGAGGACAGCTTCTTTTCTAATATAGGAATAGAGAAAAAGAGTTGGGTCTGGAAGAAAGGTGGATATTCCTTCAAGCCTGCCGAGTGCGCGGTTTGCCCTTTCCTCCAGGTCCTGCAATTTTGCATCATAGCGAATGGGTGGCGCTGGAGGTAATGGATTGGGTATAAAACAGGAGAATGGCTCAGCCCCGCCTTGCTGTTTGACCCATTTTCCTGCCCGTACAATGTTATTTAAACTCTTTTCGGCCATAATGCTATTAAATTATATGGCATTATAGTTTAATAGTCAATACTGTTATTAAATGTTGGTTTAATAACAAACCTCATTGGTGTCTGCTAAATACTGTGAATTTGGTGATAATACATAATTTTTATCGCTCATATCCCCGCTTTAAGCATATGGGGACAAGTTTATAAAGAGTTTTGTCGTTATTCCTGCGGAAGCAGGAACCCAGAAAACTCTTTGTTATTACTGGATTCCCGTTTGCACGGGAATGACAGCTTATATCTTCAATCAGTTGATTATTTTCCAATTCTCTTCAAAATCTCCCTTGCCGCCACAACCCCTGAAACAGCCGCATGGATAATCCCTCTCGTGATTCCTGCGCCGTCGACTGCGGCAAACAAATCCTTAACCTCTGTTTCAAGATTATTGGTGAGCTTGAGCCTCATTGAATAGAATTTCACCTCTGCGCCGTAGAGGAGCGTGGATGTAGAGTAAACGCCCGGTGCTATTTTATCAAGCGCCTCCAGCATCTCAAGTATGTCTGATATGTAGCGGTAGGGGATGGCAAAGGAAAGGTCGCCGGGTGTTGCATCTGTTAATGTAGGTTTAACGCTCCCCTTTTTTATCCTTTCAGCCGTAGACCTCCTTCCCTGAAGAAGGTCTCCCAGCCTCTGAACGATTATCCCTTCGCCGAGCAGGTTGACAAGTTTTGCAATATATTGGCCGTAGGCAATCGGCTCATGGAACGGCTCTGTAAATGTTGTTGAGGCAAGTATTGCAAAGTTTGTGTTATTGGATTTTTTTGTAGAAAAGCTGTGGCCGTTTACTG
>CAZVZI010000121.1:0-5999 GCA_964631455.1 uncultured Thermodesulfobacteriota bacterium
GGCAGTGCCATAGGATGCGCTGACGAAGGAAGCGCATCGTTCGCGATTGATGTGCCTCGTTCCTCGGCACATCCTATTGTCTGAAATTCTATTTTTTGGTTTTTAAATTCCCCCTTAACAAAGGGGGCCAGGGGGTTGTTGTCCCTTTGCCGCATGGACTTTTACAACCCCCTTTATCCCCCTTTGTTAAGGGGGAATAAAAAAATAACTATGGAAAAATTTTCATCTACAAGAATAAACCTTCTGTTTCTCAATACGCGGCTTCTTGTGCTAAAGAGCGGGGCCAGGCTCTTAAGAAGCAAGAGAGAGGCGCTGATGAAGGATTTTTTCAGATGTGTTGGAGAGTGTTTTGAGCTCCGGGGCAAACTGAACTTGCAGCTCAGAGATGCGGCATACGAACTTCATCTTGCCAGGGCATTTCTTGGCGATGCGCTTTATTCAACAGCCTATGCGTCAAAAAGGGATGTGTCCCTTGATATAAATGTGAAGAATATATGGGGCGTAAATGTTCCCAGCATAGAGCAGAAGGCATTTGTAAGGACTATGGATGCGAGGGATATTTCGCCGGCCGGAGAAGGGACATTGGCAATAGAGGCTGCAAAAGGCTTTGAAAAGGTCATGGATGCCGTTGTTACCATTGCCTCCTGCGAGATAAGGCTCAAGAGGGTTGGCGAGGAGATAAGGGCTGACACGAGAAAGATAAACGCCTTAGAGGAGATTCTTGTGCCATCCATAAAAAACGGCATAAAGGCCATAGAGAGGGCGCTGGAAGAAAGAGAAAGGGAAGATATATATAGGTTGAAGAGGTTTAAAAGGAGAGTCAGAGAGTCATAGTGTCAAAGAGTCAAAGTATGAGAATAGTTTTTTCTCTGACTCTTTGACTCTCTGACACTTTGATACTTTTTATGCTTTTGGTAATCGACATAGGTAACACAAATATCGTTCTCGGCATTTACGAGGGGGGCAGGCTTGCGCATCATTGGCGCATAGGCACAAAAAAGAGCAGGACCGCGGATGAATACGGGATTATGCTCATCGACCTTTTTCATTTTGCAACCCCCCCCATTCCCCCCCCTTTAATAAAGGGGGGGACGAGAGGGGGGGTTGACGGCGCTATCATTTCCTGCGTTGTTCCGCCTTTAACTGACACATTCCTTGAGATGGGGGAAAGGTATTTCGGCGTTCACCCACTTGTGGTCGGCCCCGGCATAAAGACCGGCATGCCCATTATGACTGATAATCCAAAGGAGGTCGGGGCTGACAGGATTGTAAATGCGGTTGCCGCGTATGAAATTTATAAAGACGCGGTTATTGTTGTTGATTTCGGCACAGCCACAACATTTGACTACATATCTCAAAAAGGGGAATATATGGGCGGCGCCATTGCGCCTGGTCTCGGCATATCCACAGACGCCCTGTTTCAGAGGGCCGCAAAACTTCCGCGGGTTGAGATTGCAAAGCCAAGAAAGGTTGTAGGCAAGAACACCATTGACAGCATGCAGGCAGGGATATTCTACGGATATATAGGCCTTGTGGACGGGATTGTTGAAAGGATGAAGATAGAGGTCGGCTCAAAACCTAAAGTTGTAGCTACAGGAGGGCTGGCCGGGCTTATCGCGCCGGAGAGCAGGACAATTGAGCATGTAAATGAATCCTTAACCCTTGACGGCCTTAGAATTATTTATGAGAGGAATATTTAATGGCAATGGAATCTTCCGAAGAGCAATTCAGGCAGGGACTGTTATTTCTTAAAGACAACAACCTGGAAAAGGCGACAAGGGCTTTTGAAAAGGCGTATAAAGAGGATAAGGAAAATGCAAAATATATGTCGTATTATGGAATGTGCGCCGCAATGCGATGGGGAGAGATAGGACTCGGGATTGAGCTTTGCACAAGGGCGGTGAAGAAAGAATTTTATAAGACGGAATACTACATAAACCTTGCCAGAGTATATCTCAAGGCCGATAATAAAAAAGGGGCCATTACTGTTTTAAAAAAGGGATTAAGGTTTGACCCTGAAAATGATATTATCCACGAAGAGCTGGTAAAACTTGGGGCGAGAAAAAAATCCATACTGCCGTTCCTGAAAAGGTCTAACCCTGTCAATAGGTTTCTTGGCATATTTTTAAGGAAGACAATACCAAACGCAATCGACAGGATAAAAAGAAGAGAGAGGGTTCTGAAAAAAGAAGATGATGAGGATATCGGGATATGAAGATACCTTCAAATCTGGGAAAATTTGTTTCTCCGCAAACCCCCAAAGAGACAAGACTTATGGCTGCAAAGGCTGTGATTCCTATGGGGCCAAAGGACCTGATTACCGTTCTCTCCGTTCTTATCGGCGACGCCGACCATGAGATCAGCGAAACGGCAAAGAAAAGCCTGGAATCCATTCCATCACATTTATTGCTGACGGTTTTGGACGGCGATTTAGACCCTCTTGCAATAAAGACCGTTGTCAATATACATAAGGATAACGACGGCATACTTGTTATGGCGGTCTTAAACCGCAAGACAGATGATGAAACCCTGGCATTTCTGGCTTCAAATTCCCCTGAGGGCGTGGCCAATGTCATAGCGGAAAACCAGACAAGGCTCATGCGCAACCCATCCCTTTTGGATGCGCTTAAGACAAATCCGTCGGTAGGCAAATCCGTTATCGACAGGGTTGAAGCCTTTCTTATATCGGTCGGCAAGATAGCTCCGAAACAAGGGGCTGTGCATGTTGAAGCAGAGCCTTTACAGATAAAGGAGATAGAAAAGGAAGTTGCGCTATCGGAGGAAGAGGTGCCTGCCATTGATGTTGCATTGAGAGAAGAGAAAGAGATTGTTACAGAGGCAGAGAAGGAGAGCCTTTATAAAAGGATACAGCATCTGAATGTTTCAGGAAAGATTAAGCTGGCCCTGCTCGGGAATAAAGAGGCAAGAGACATACTTCTGAAAGATTCCAACAAACTTGTTTCCTCCACGGTGCTGAAAAATCCAAGGATTACCGAAGATGAGATTGTAAAGGTGGTAAATTCCAGAAGCGCATCAGACGATCTAATCAGGCAGGTGGCGCATAACAAGGAGTGGCTTAAAAAATATACTGTCAAACTGGGCATGGTAAATAACCCAAAAACGCCTTTAACGGTCGCCCTGAGGCTTTTAAACCAGTTAAATGAAAAAGATGTCCAGCATATTGCTAAAAGTAAAAATGTCTCAAGCGCTTTGGCAGCGGCGGCAAGAAAGACGGTTATGCAGAAGGAGAAGCATTGAAAGGGGGTCTAACTGGGTGAAGATAATAATAATCGGTGCCGGTGTTGTGGGCCACACCATTGCAAAAAGGCTCTCCTCTGAGGCGCAGGATGTAGTTATCATAGAGAGGGACGAAAAACGGATCAAGGAAATATCTGAAAGCCTGGATGTAAAGGTTATACACGGCAGCGGCAGCAATCCAAAGGTTTTGATGGATGCCGGCGTTGAGCAGTCGGACATGGTTATTGCCGTGACTGACAGCGATGAGGTTAATATGATAGCCTGCCTTATCGCAGGGAGCCAGTCAAGGGTTCCTAAAAAGATTGCAAGGATAAGGGAGCCTGACTATGTCAACTACACGCAGATATTTGAAAAAGACTATCTGGATCTGGATTTTAATATAAATCCTGAGAAGGCTGCGGCAGAGAGAATCATGAAAATAATAGAGGTGCCGGGCGCGGTAGATGTGGCTGAATTTGCCGAATCAAAAGTCAAATTGGTCGGCATAAAGCTCACGCCGACATGCGGCGCTGTGGGGCAGAAACTCAAAGACCTGAAAGACCTTCATCCTGACCACAGGGTTATAATAGTAGCCATCTACAGGGGGAGCGAAACCATAATACCGAACGGCTTAACGGTTCTTCTTGCAGGGGACCTTGTCTTTGCGGTTACCGTTCCCACAGAGATACCGAATCTTGTAAAACTCCTCGGCAGAAAAGAAAAGGCCGGCAATAAGATTATGCTGGTTGGAGGCGGCGATATCGGGTTTTATCTTGCCCAGTGGCTTGAGAAAAAAGGGTTTTCCGTAAAGGTTATAGAAAGGAATGATAAAAGGGCGGAGTTTATTGCAGACAGGTTAAAGAAGGCAATAGTTATAAGAGGCGACGGCACTGACCAGAACCTGCTTATGGAAGAAAACGTGATGGATATTGACACATTTATTGCGGTCAGCAATGATGAAGAGGCAAATATACTGAGCTCTCTTCTGGCAAAGAGGTTGGGAGCCAACAGATGTATTTCACTTATTGATAAGCCCGAATACCTTTCTATGGTTTCTACTATCGGCATAGATGTGGGTGTTTCTCCGAGACTTGCGTCTGTCAGCGGCATACTGCAATTTGTAAGAAGGGGGAAGATACTTGCCGTGACCCAATTGATGGAGGAAAGGGTCGAAGCTATTGAGACAGTGGCTATGGAGACGGCTGACATTGTAAGCCGCCCGTTAAAAGAAATTAAGTTTCCTCAGGGGGCTCTTATCGGAGCCGTTGTCAGAGAAAATGGAGATGTTGTTATACCAGAGGGAGAGACATTGATTCAGCCCGGCGATAAGGTTATTATATTCACCCTCGCAAAGGCGGTGCCAAAGATTGAAAAGATGCTGATGGTAAAGCCGGAGTATTTTTAATGAGGGCAAAGGTCATTTTATACCTCATTGGCACATTTGCCGTATTCCTTGGCGCATCCATGCTCTTTCCTGCCGCGCTGTCGTTTTTTTACCGGGAAGCGGCTGCAATGCCGATATTTTTATCAGCCATTTTAACTTCAGGTATTGGCGGCATTTTATTCCTGGCATTTAAAGGAGAGCGGGTAGAGGTCTCGCACAGAGAGGGCTTTGCCATAACTGCTTTTGTATGGATCAGCGCCGGTTTTTTCGGAGCCCTGCCGTATGTTTTTTCAGGCGCGCTTCCTCATTTTGTAGACGCCTATTTTGAATCCATATCCGGCTTTACCACCACAGGCGCCACTGTTTTCACGTCCGTGGAAAATCTGCCGCACGGCATAATCTTCTGGAGGAGCTTAACGCACTGGATTGGAGGGTTAGGGATAATCCTCTTGTCCATAGCAATCCTTCCTTTGCTTGGGATTGGAGGGATGCAGCTTTACAGGGCAGAGGCAACAGGCGTTGGCGTTTCTTCCGACAAACTGGCGCCGAGGTTAATGGAAGTTGTCATGCTGTTCGGCAAGGTTTATCTTGTCATAACTGCCGCTGAAATAATAGCCCTTATATGGGCGGGCATGGGGCCTTTTGACGCAATAATCCATTCATTCGGCACAGTTGCCACAGGCGGGTTCTCCAATAAGATATAAGCGTTGAATACTATCGCAGCCCGTTAATAGAATTTATTTTGATAGTTTTCATGTTCATTGCTGCCACAAATTTTGCCCTCCATGCCAACTTTTTGAAGCGAGGCCCAAAAATATACTGGCAGAATTCCGAGTTTCGCTTTTATCTGGGCATTCAACTAATTGCGATTATTCTTGTCGCAGTCAATCTCCGCTTCTCGTTGTATGACAGCATCGCGTCTTCTCTTAGACATGCCTCGTTTCAGGTTGTTTCCATCCAGACATGCACAGGTTTTTCATCCACTGACTTTATTAAATGGCCGTCATTTTCTCAGTTTCTTCTGTTCCTGCTGATGCTGATTGGCGGCTCAACCGGCTCCACAACCGGAGGCATAAAGTGTTTGAGGATTGTGCTTTTGCTCAAGCAGGGATATAAAGAGCTTCAACACCTCATACATCCCCATGCCGTGATACCGATAAAACTCGGCGACAGGGTTGTTTCAACAGAGGTTATGACAGGCGCAATAGGTTTTACATTCTTATATATGGTCATCTTTTTTATAGCTTCAATGGCAATGACATTTCTGGGGCTTGATATAGTCAGCGCTATCTCATCGGTTGCGGCAACACTCGGCAATATAGGGCCTGGCCTTGGGATTGTCGGGCCGCTTTCCAATTTCAGCGAAATTCCTTATATC
>CAZVZI010000122.1:0-5940 GCA_964631455.1 uncultured Thermodesulfobacteriota bacterium
AAATTCGGAACCGGCGTGGGTATTGTTGAGGCGCCGAGAGGAATCCTGTTCCACGAATACACTATAAATAAAGACGGCATTGTGACAGATGCAAACTGTATTATCCCTACAGGGCAAAACCTGCGCATGATGGAAGAAGATTTAAGAGGTTTTGTGCCGATAATTTTGCATAAACCAAAGGATGAGATAGTCAGAAATATTGAAACGCTCGTCCGGGCGTATGACCCGTGCATATCATGCTCAACGCATATTATGGATGTAAAGTTTGTGTGAGGAAGATTTATGTCAAAGATATTGATTATTGATGATGACGCAGATATGGTAGAGGCGATCAAGATAGTGCTTGAGAGCAAGGGCTTTAAGGTCATATCTGCAAATGAGGGGGATGCGGGTTATAAAAAGGCGGAGGCGGAAAGACCCGACCTCGTTATCCTTGACGTGATGATGAAAACAAAAGACCAGGGCTTTCAGGTAAGCTATAAATTAAAA
This sequence comes from uncultured Thermodesulfobacteriota bacterium, assembly GCA_964631455.1. Taxonomy (GTDB): domain Bacteria; phylum Desulfobacterota; class GWC2-55-46; order UBA9637; family UBA9637; genus JACRNJ01. Next base: position 490 of record CAZVZI010000122.1, read on the forward strand.
AACAATCCGGAACTTTCAAACATACCAATCATTATGCTGACCTCCATCGGCAGAGAAACCGGTTTTAAATTCAGCAAAGAGACAGACGAGGATTATCTGCCTGTTGATGAATTGGTTGAAAAACCCATAAAACCCAAAGACTTGCTGGTAAAAGTTGAAAAACTCCTTAAGAAAAAGTGAAACAGAAAACAAACCTGCCGGAAGAGGAACTCTTACAAAGGCTTGAGTGGTTCATAGCTGTCAGATGGACATTCATAGTCTTTATTATTGCCGCTGTCCTGGCAGCTATAAATATATTTAAGGTTGCCCTGCCTGCTCTTTCTATCCTCCTCCTCGCCCTGTTTATAGCCGGTTATAATGCAGGGTGTAAGGTTTACCTAAAGCAAATAAAAGACAAAACCCCATCTATCGTCAATGCACGAAGGTTCGCAATTATCCAAAGCATGCTGGATATAATCAGTCTGACCATCCTCATCCATTGGACAGGCGGCGCAGAAAACCCGTTTATATTTTATTTTATCTTTCATGCCATACTTACCAGTATGCTCCTTTCAAAAAAGGACAGCTATATTCAGGCCGGCGTTATCTGTATTCTTGCGGCAGGGCTTTTTACGCTTGAATACACAGGGGCTTTACCGCATCATTCTGTCCAAGGGTTTCCCGGCGCAGACCTTTACAAAAACAGCGCCTATGTAGCGGCAATATCCTTTGTCTTTATATCCACCATTTTTATTGCAACATTCTTTACCGTATCAGTGTCGGAAAAACTGAGAGAGTCAAATTTAAAATTACTTGAAAAGGACAGGCTCAAGGATGAATACGTAAAGATGGTCAGCCATGATTTAAAATCTCCGCTCGCCTCTATCCAGAGCCTTTTAGAGGTTATATTGGGCGGATTTGCAGGGCCGCTTGATGAAAAGGTAAAAGAGATTTTACAGAGAATTCAGAAAAAGATAGAGTTCCTGCATCACTACACAAAAGACCTTCTTGACCTCTCCAGAATAAGGGCTGAAAAAAACCTAAACATCCAGAGATTTCATATAAAAGACGTTATAGATACTGCTATTGAAATTGCCAGGCCCAAGATGGGAGAAAAGGATATACAATTGAATTTTGAAATACCGGATAATCTTCCGGCAATAGAGGCGGATAAGGAGCAGATAACCTATGTCTTTTTAAATCTCATTTCCAACGCCTTCAAATACACGCCGTCGGGCGGAATAGTCGAAGTAAAGGTTTCCAAAGATGCGGAAGGGCTTGTTGTTGAGATAAAAGACTCAGGCATCGGCATACCTCCTGACGATCAACCGCACATATTTGAGGAATTTTTCAGGGCAGGCAATGTGGTTAAAACCACAAAAGGCACGGGCCTCGGACTTGCGCTGGCAAAATATATTATAGAGAGGCACGGAGGCAATATCTTTTTGGAAAGCGAATTGGGAAAAGGAGCCACTTTTAGGTTTACAATGCCAATCAGCGCCAGATAAAAATAGGGTTGGAGGTTTACTCTTTGGGCAGATATTTTCTTCCATGTATCATTGAAGAAAAAAGCCCTGTCTTTTCTCCTATCTCATGAACAATCAGGCCGCCTATGTGCGCGGCAAAAAAGAATATGATAAAAAAGAAACCCAGCGCATGAATCGTTATCGCAATATCTTTCAAATCCTCTTTGGCTGCATCATCCCATCCTCCAAAAACCAAAGAACCGGGGAAAAAGTCAAATGCAATACCGGCAAGCGTAAGTCCTGTAATAGCCTGGCTGATTAAAACAACAAAGAGCGGCATATAAAAAAGCGAAGCAAGCGGGTTATGGCCGAGCGCAACAGGGGGTTTTGTCCTGAAACCGCTCAAATACCACTTAATGTTAGCGCCTATGGCCTGCCATTTTTCTTTTGTGTACGGAATTATATCCCGCCATTTTGCATATTCATTTCCGATAACCCCCCATATAATCCTCAAGACAAAGGTTGCAATAAAAAAATAACCTATTATGCCGTGCGTCTCTTTGAGAACCTCCCTGCCCTGTTTCGGCATGTTAAGTTCTTCTGTTATTTCAAAACTCAAGGCAAGGATTGCAAGGGTAATAATAAGAAGCGCATTCAACCAATGCAGCATCCTTGTCTGCCAATCCCAAACCTTTACCACCTTATAATATTCTTGGTTTTCCATATTATTCCCCCCTGTCTCCTTTTTCTTCTTTCACCTTTTTGCCTTCTGAGGCAACCCCTGCCATATCGTTTTCAAGTTTTAACGGAATATTTGCCGGATTCGCCCATTTTGCGGCAACATCATATGTGTTAACGGCCTTCAATTTGCCGAACAACAAGTCAAACCTCTGCTCTAATTCTTTTCCAATCGCATCTCTAACAGACGCAGGCAGATTCCAGAATTTTTCTTTGAATGGGCCTAATCCCTTTTTCCTTGTCTTGTATATAAACTGCTCGTCCGTTTCCCCTTGTTTTTTCTCCTTTGCCATGTTCTCATGCAGATATTTATAAATCTCCTGTTTAAGGCTCTCAGGAAGATATTTGCTGTCGTAAATCATATTTTGAAATCCTGTGGCCAGATGAACCTCTGCCGCTCCCCTTTTCTGGAACAGGTCAAACACATCGTCAGGCAGTGTTGATGCGCCGTGCTGCACAACGCCTGCAAGGCCATATGCCTTGCGCGCCAGATTGGAAAGTTTTTCAATTGTATCAAAATCCACCTTGACCTTTGCGATTGTGCCGTCCGGCAGAACAACGCCGCCGTGGCTTGTGCCGGTCTGGATGCTCATCTTGCTTATGCCCTTCATGTTGTTGCCCATTCTGGCAAGGGTTGCAAGATAGTTGTCCATAAACACCCTCAAGTCCTCTTCAGTGGAATTCTTTCCGCCAACCTCGCCTATCTCGCCGCCGATGGATATGGTAATGCCGTCCGGCTCAATATCCCTTATAAATTCCGTAAGCTGAGCCGTAACCTCAAAATTAGGCCGCTGCTCATCCACAACATTCGGCTTGCTTAAATCCACAATGGTTGACGAATCAATATCTATATTGTAAAAACCGGCATTAACCGCCTTTGTTATCAAATCCTTCAATCCGTTAATTTCTTTTTCCTTATCCTGCGCATAGCTTTTCGGGTTTATCTGAAAATGATCTCCCTGAATAAATACATGACCTTTGTAACCCTCTCTTAACGCAGCGGCAATAATAACCGTTGCATATTCATACGGGCTCTGGTCTGTATAACCCATTTCGCTCTTTGCTATTTCAAAGATAAATGCGCCTGCCTTATTTTTCAAGGCCGACCTGAACAATGCCCTTGCAGTATCATAGGCAAGGCCTCTAATATTCACGGCAGGCACTGTAAAGCCGCTGACCTCTCCCCTCCCCATAGCTTCATAAAGCCCCTGGATTGACGCAGACCTTATGCCCATAGATGAGGCGGCGGACTTAATAATCCATCTGCAATTGGCCTTTATCTCTTTGTCGGAGTTAAATACAGCGTTATAGACAAGCCAATCCACTGCATTTTGCAGCTTATTTGCATCCTGCACTTCAACCTTCTCCCTGTCAATCTTTACAATGCCTTTCAGTGAATCAAATATCTGAGAAACCGTTTTTTTAAGCTCCATAAAAACCCTCCTGTTTCATCATATTTATTGCGCCAATCAACAACGAATTCTTTAAAACTATAACAGCCGCACCGCCCTTTTTCAAGGGTCTTTTTTATTTTACGCATAATACTTTTTATATAATCTTTCCGGTGAAACGCCAAAATAATAAAGGCTCAAAAAGAGCCAGTTTCTCAATGTTGTCTTTAAAACACCTTTCCTCTCCCACTGCCTTAGAGAGGTGATGACCTCCACATCCAGCAAAACAACCCGACCTTGTCTTTTAAGCCTTCTTATTAAGTCCACATCCTCCATCAACGGAAGCCCTTTAAAACCGCCGACTTGCAGGAAAACTTGTTTTTTGACAAATATAGCCTGATCCCCGTAGACAAGCCCAAGGTATCTTGACCGAAGATTAACCATCGCCTCTATAATACGAAAAGAAAATCTCTTCGAGTCTATTCTAAGCCGGAAACCTCCCCCAATAACTTTACCATCTTTTAACGCCTCTGCAACCTTTTCCCTCCAGTCATCCGGAAGCCTCGTGTCTGCATGAAGAAAAAGGAATATATCGCTTGTCGCCATTCTTGCCCCGCTATCCATCTGAGCGCCTCTTCCTTTCTCTGATATGATAATTCTGTCTGTGAACTTATTGGCTGTCCTGATTGTGGAATCAGAACTTCCTGCATCCACAACAATAATCTCCACACCTTGACCGATTGACTTTAAGGTGTGCTCAAGACAAGATTCTTCGTTTAAGGTCGGGATTATAACAGAGATGGACATGTCACGCCTTTAATACCCCATCCATCCATTTAAAATAATCCTTAAGACCGGCTTCTATGGGAAAGGATATAATCTCAGGCACTTCATAGCTGTGGAGTTTTTTAACCCTATCCTCCAGTTTTTTAAACAGAGATGTTTTACTTTTTACCAGCAGAAGAACCTCTTTTTCTTTGCAGAGCTTTCCCTTCCATTTAAAGATGGATTTTATTTCAGGGATGATATTGCAGCAGGCTGCCAGACCTTCTTCCACAAGGCTGCTGCCTATCCTTTCCCCTTCCTGCAAAGAGCTTGCGGTAATCAAAACAAGGATATATTTTTTCATAACAATCTCCTTAAGATATAAACCAAAGACTCTGGATTCCTGCTTCCGCAGGAATGACAGGTTTGTTTTATGTAGAGTAGTTCATCGTGTTACACAGCCTTCTTTAATTCATTGCTTAAGACAGCAAACTCTTCAAGGGTAAGCGTCTCCCCTCTCCTCTGTGGGTCTATGTGGGACAATTCAAGCGCGCTTCTGATTTGTAAAGCAGGCAGTTTTAACGCCTTTAAGGCGTTAAATAAAGTCTTTCTCCTCTGCCCGAAAGAAGCCTTGACAACCTTTTTGAAAAAAACAATATCGTCCACCTTAATCCTCGGCTCGCCAAGCATATCAAACCGCACAACAGATGAATATACCTTTGGCGCAGGATAAAAACATGACGGCGGCACGTCAAACTCAATATGCGCATCCGCAAGGAGTTGAACAAATACAGACAAGACCCCATACTCCTTTGTATCCGGCTGCGAAACAATCCTCTGAGCCACCTCTTTTTGAAGCATAAGAAGGAAGATTGAAAATGCCTTCCTCTCCTCAAGGAGCTTAAAGATAACGGGGGTTGAGATGTTGTACGGGAGATTGGAAACCACCTTGATTTTTTTGCCGTATCTGGCTGAAAGCTCTGTATATGAAACCTTGAGCGCATCTTGACATATTATTTTTTCAAAATTATCCCTGCTACGCAATCTTTTATCAAGAATATCTGCAAAACCCTTGTCTATCTCTATTGCCAGAACCTTTGCCCCTGTGTCTA
>CAZVZI010000123.1:0-5883 GCA_964631455.1 uncultured Thermodesulfobacteriota bacterium
CAACCTTAATCATATCTGCCATCTGCTCTGTATCATACGGATTCACAAGCAGGGCGTCCCTCAGCTCGCGGGATGCGCTGGCAAATGTGCTCAGGATAAGCGCCCCCTGCTCGTCTTCCCTGGAGACCACAAATTCCTTTGCTACGAGGTTCATGCCGTCGTGGAGCGATGTTACCATGCAGAAATCCGCACAGCGATAATACGGCTCAATCTCTGCATGCGAGAAATGCCTTTGCAGCAAAACGATAGGCCTCCAATTGCCGGATTGAAACCTCCAATTAATGCGGTCTGCTTCTGCGCTTACCTCCCCAAGGAAATCATGATACCGTTTTATATGTTCCCTACTCGGGGCGCCAATCTGGACAAAGGTAAGGATGCCAAGGTATTCAGGGGTTTTCTCCAGAAAACGTTCTATTGCCCTGAACCGTTCAAGGATGCCCTTTATATAATCCATGCGGTCAACGCCCACACCCAAGAGAGAAGCCTTTACCCCAAGGTTCTTGAATAGCTCCTGTTTACCCTGCACTGCGGTGCTGAGCGTCTGCGGCGTAGAATCAACACTTATGGGAAAAGGCTTTACCATGGTTGTGTGTTTCATCCTGGTAGTGGAAAACTGTTCCCAGTTCGTGCGGCACTCCAACGTCCTGTCAACTGTTTCCAGAAAATTGTTGCAGTGAAACTGCGTGTGAAAACCTATAATATCCGCTCCAAGCATGCCATGGATCATTTCACGTTTCCATGGGCATATGCCGAATGCCTCTGGATTGGGCCATGGGATATGCCAGAACAGCGCTATCTTTGCGCCAGGATGGCGCTCCTTGATTATACGCGGGAGTATGGAAAAATGATAATCTTGGATAAATATATACGACTCTTGATCAATCTCGCCTTCAAGCGCCCTGGCAAATTTCTTATTCACCTCCTGGTAACGCGCCCAGTCATTAGTCCTGAAAACCGGCCGTGTATGGGCGATATGACACAGAGGCCATATGCCCTCATTAGAGAAACCGTAATAATAACCTTCCTCTTCCTCCTGTGAGAGCCAGACCCTTTTCAGGTCATACTGCGGATTGTCCGGCGGAACTTGAACCATGCTGTGTCTGTTCACAGTCTCCCTGTCAGCATCTCCTGAACCGTGCGCAACCCACAGGCCGCCGCACGCCCTGAGTATAGGGTCAATGGCAGTCACAAGTCCGCTGGCAGGGCTGATGCACTCAACCTGTTTTCCTCTCCGGACATGCATGTACGGCTCCCGGTTCGAAACAACAATAAGTTTCTTATCTGCCAGTCTGGCGCACACATGAACCTTCAGGCGCTCTGCGGTCCAGAAGGATTCTGAATGCTGCCGAAGCTGCGCCTCCTCTTCTGCAGATGCCCGTGCCACTGATAGGCTCCTTGCAAGGCTCGATATCTCCCTGGATATTGGGATAAAGAGGTCCTCTTTCGGCATCTTAAGGGTCTCAGCCCCCTCTCCTCTGCTCACGCTCTTCACCCATTCCGACATCCTAACAATAGGAACCATGATGCTCCAGCGGATGACAATGAGCGTAATAACAGAGATAAGAACAGCATTGGCCAGAATCCTCAAAAAATTTCTGCGCCAGATACTGGAGAGGTATTCGCTGATATAGACAGCATCGCTGAAGACCACCACTGTGCCGCTTCGCACCCCTTCATCGTCATATGCCGGTGCAGCAAACAGATAAACGCTCATGGATGCAATCTTCTCATAAGCCCCCCTGCCGGCCCCATCTTTAAATTCTTCAAATACAATATCCAACTTCGGAGGCAATTTACCGGTCAATCCCTTTGACACAGAAATAGCCTCGCCGGCAACGTTATAAGCAGTGATGCCGAATATCTGCCTGCTGGCCCCGACTTTTTCTATTATCCTGTCTAATTTTTTTGAAGGGCCCTTTGCAATGAGCGGGCCCACGGATTCTTTAAGCCCCTCTGATACAAGCCATGCGCGATGCTCCAGTTCCGAGGTAAGCCTGGCCTTTTCCGATTGAACGGTGATATATGCAGATACGCCGGCAACGCCGGCTACTGCAATGACAAGGGCGAATATGAGTCTCAGTGTTATCTTCATAGGTAAAGTATATCCTCTGTAGTATAGAGTGACAAGAACAACAACAGATATTCTCTCAGATGACGCGTCAGCAAAAAGTTCTGCCGCACATGCTCCCTGCCGTTGGCGCCAAGCCTTTGGGCGTATTCAGGGTTCTGGAGCAGCTGCTTTACAGCAACGGCTGCGCCGTCAATGCTGTGGCACAAAAGACCGTGGTATTTATGCCTTATCTGGAGGGGAATGCCGCCCACAGCAGATGCCACAACCGGTTTGCCCTTCCACAGCGCCTCTGCAACAGTAAGGCCAAAACCCTCGCGTATGGATTTCTACATCTTTTCCTCAACAGCATCTTCGGTATATTTTACCGACACTGTCGTCATCGTTGGACTTATGGCAGCAAGCATGACAGTCATGGTGTTTGCCAATCGCACAAACTCCTCTCGCACAACATCCGGCAGAGGCTGTCCAGCAGGGATTCTTGTTTTCAAATGATTGACAAATTTATTGTTCAACCTCATTTCATAGTGGAGATGCGGCCCTGTGGTAAGGCCTGTGGAACCAACATAACCGATGGTATCTCCCTGCTTAATCTTTACCCCCTTTGCCATACCTCTATCAAGTCTTGAGAGATGGCCGTACCTTGTTTCGTATCCATTGGGGTGTCGTATGACAATGAGCTTGCCGTAGTCCCCTCTGTATCCTGCAAACAACACTGTCCCGTCTCCCACTGATGACACAGGCGTGCCATGAGGGGCGGCATAGTCAACCCCGTGATGGGGTCTGTACTTTTTTAGTATCGGATGAAATCTTCCCTGAGAAAACCCTGAACTTATGCGGCGGTAATTAAGCGGCGCCTTTAAAAATGCCCGCCGCAAGGATTTTCCTTCCTGGTCGTAATATCCCTTTATGTCACCGTATTCAAATCTGAAGCCATGATATGTATCGCCATTATTCACAAATTCAGCAGCAAGGATATTGCCGTATCGTTTGAACTTGCCTTCTTCGTAGAGCTCTTCAACGATAATTTTGAATATGTCTCCGTTTCTTAAGTCCGTTGTGAAATCTATATCCCATGCAAAGATATCAGAAAGAGTCAGCGCAAGCCTCAGCCTGTCCTTTCCGTTGCCAATAGATGAGATTAGATTATCCTGTATTGCACCGGCTATCTGCGCCACCCTCTTTTCATATTCCACAGCAGCCTTTTCAGCGGTAAAGTCGTCATCGGTTCGCACAATCTTCAGAATAAGGTCATCATTTATCCTGTAGAGCAGAGACTGCACACTATTCTGCTCATCAGCCACTATCCTATAGAGCGCTGACCGGCAGATACACTCCTCAATCTGTAGATGCCGGCGGATGCCTCTCTTATGCGCAAGAGTTCCTGCACATTAAGACCGTGCCTCTTGAATATCTCATACATGGTTTCGCCTGGCCTCATGACGCCTTCTATCTCGTTGTATATCTCTTTCTCTATATCAGCTTCCGTTGTCTCTATATGAACCTCGGTTGTCTCAAGAGCCTGAGGCGCCTGAAGCCTTGCTGCAATTGAAACAATGCCAACCAATACAGAGACTGCCATGCCTGCGCCCAAGAAAAAGAGTCTCATATCTGCTCTCATTGCCTCCATCTGCTGGGCAGTATCTCTTCTACTGCTAGAATTTCATCCCATGTTATGCCCATTCTTTTAAAAATTACTATTATACTTTCCTCGCTTGGCGCATCCCGCTCGCATATTCGCCTGCCTTTTTCTCTCTGGTAGTATGTCCGAATCCAGACTGCGGTTGTCTCCTTGGCAAGCTGTCTGTAGGCCTCTTCCAGTTTCTCCCATGTCTTTTCCGGCTCGCAATGAAAGGTCAGAAACTTTGGCATATCTTACGCCTCCACAAATATTATCTGCATATCCATAACATTTGCCCCGGTCTGGTCTGTCAGAAAATGGTGCCTTCTTTTAGATATCTCACTTCACCACAAAATGCGCCCTTCTGTTTTCCTGCCAGCATTCCTCATTATGCTCTGCGCAAAATGGTTTTTCCTTGCCGTAGCTTATGATGGATATTCTGGATGCATCCATGCCAAGGTCTACGAGGTATTTCTTCGCAGCCTGAGCCCTCCTCTCGCCGAGGGCTATGTTGTATTCTGATGTCCCTCGTTCGTCACAATGTCCTTCTATGGTCACTCTGATATTTGCATTGGCCTTGAAATATTTAGAATTGTCTTCCAGAGCCGGCCTTGCGTCTTCCCTGATGGAGAATCTGTCAAAATCAAAGAATATATCCTGAAGTCCTTTCATTTCCGGCTTTGCTTCAGGGACAGCCTCCTTTGGCCTTTCTGCCTGCACTGTTTTTTCCTCAGACGGCATTGTCTCGGATGGCGTTGCCGAAGGTTGCGATTCAGGCTGCTGGGCCTTCTCAGAAGTCTGGGTTGCGCTTGTCTCTCCGGTTTCGGTCTTTACAACCTTTTTAGAACATGCGGAAAATGCTGCGCAGATAAAGATGATGAATAGGATGGTCAGACACTTTTTCATAGTAGTATTTCCTCCTGTATTTTATGAATTTTTAAAAACAAAAGCGGGAAAAATCCTTTAACCCTGTTGCAAAAGAAAAGAATCGTTCTTGTAGACGCTACAGAGCCTTTTTATGAAGCGGTTACGAGGCCATGGCTCCAAAAAGGAGATAAATATCTTGCTTGTAAAATGGACGCAGTTATGCGGAAGGAGGTGAAAGGCCTGAATAAGATAGGTAGTAATAATAATTCATGGACATGCCGGGAACATCTGTTTGAACTGCTGCTACAGGCAGTTTCCCGGATAATTCCGAAGATTGCGGCGCAGCATAAATATCTTTAAGTATCTTTCCAAAGATATGCAGTTTGTTCAGGGATAAAGCAGCCCGCTTCTTTTTTAAAAGAAGATTTGTTGAATGGCCGGTTTTATCTTCATCCTTATGCTGAATAAAGTTTGACAACAGAAGTTCGACTACAAACAACCTGATGCCGGTAACCGCAACGTCTCCATGCTCATCAACCTGCCGGCTGTAGGAGCAGGAAAGGGGAGAGATGGCATAGAGGGAGAAGTAGAGCGAAAATATAAGGCAAAATATGCGGTCTTTATTTTTCATATGGTTTTTATATTATCACTTCACAAAAAGTTGTCAATAGTTTAGCCAACCCTTGTCAGCTAACCCCAAAATTTCATGACCGCCTTATTCCAGCCATCAGGCCCGATGCCATCTGTTTTTATGAGGTTTGGCAAGGCAATCCTTTCGTCATAACTGCCGTCTTCCCTTCTTATGAGTATCGGATAGTCCACCTCTTTTAAAAATGGACGGTCATTAAAATTGTCGCCCAGTCCGACTGTTTTAATGCTGCCGCAAGCCTTTTTATAAAATCCTTTCAGAATCTTGACTGCCTTGCCTTTGTCATTGTCGCCGAGGATGTGATAAAACCTCCCCTGTGTCCAGCGAAACCCGGCGTCTTCAATCGCCTTTAAAAATTCACTGATGCGCATTTCGCCCTTCTCAAAGATAAAAGGCTCGTCAAATTCTCTCTGTTTTGCAAATTTTGCCTCTGTTAAGGTCAAGCCAGTTAGTGTTGCTATCTCCTTAGCGCTCATATCGCCAAAGCCTGTTGCCTTTATTTTAAGCCTTTGGCGTATTTCAATAAAGACCTCTCTTATTTCAATGTAGGGCTTGCCCAATGTAATAATACGGTAACCATCTCTTAACTCTCCTTCTACCTTAAAACTGAAATATCCTTCCGGAATGAATATCCCTCCTCCATTTTCAGAGACGAAGGGATGATTATTTTTGAGTCTT
>CAZVZI010000124.1:0-5882 GCA_964631455.1 uncultured Thermodesulfobacteriota bacterium
ATTGAGGTAAAGAGGTTTATATTATGAAGGTTTCTATCGCAACGCTCGGCTGTATATCAAATCAATATGATTCGTCGGCAATAGAGGCTATGTTAAAGCAAAATAACTTTAAGCTTGTCCCTGCAGGCTTTAAGCAGGGAATAGCCGGTTCGTATGATGCGGCAGATGTCTTTATAATAAATACATGCACTGTTACAGGCAAGGCGGATTATCAGTCGCGCCGGCTCGTAAGAAGGGCAAAGGCTGCAAACCCGGATGCTGTTGTCGTAGTTACAGGTTGTTACGCTCAGGTTTCGGCTCAGGAAGCGGCTCAAATAGACGGCGTAGATTATGTGCTGGGAAATCCTGAAAAAGAAAAAGTGCTGCAATATATTCTTGAAGGGAAGAGAAAGCATCCAAAGATAGATGTAACTGAAACAGCCAAAGACACGCCGCTCACCCTCCGGGCAAAGGGCTCTCCAGGCAGGACGCGGGCGTATCTCAAGGTGCAGGACGGCTGCAATAACTCATGCTCGTACTGCATAATTCCAAGGGCAAGGGGCGTTTCGAGGAGTCTGCCGGTATCCGAAATACTTAATGAGATAGAAAGCCTTGTTGCAAGCGGATACAAGGAGATTATCCTTACAGGGATACATCTTGGCGCATATGGTTTGGATTTGGAGTCGAAGATAGATATTGCAGGTCTTGTAAAGGCTATTGATGAAAAGAATTATCCCTGTAGGTTCAGGATAAGCTCATTAGACCCTGATGAGGTGTCTGATGAATTGATAGAGATAATGGCAAATTCCAAAACCATTTGCAATCACCTCCACCTTCCTTTGCAAAGCGGGGATGATAATATTTTAAAGAAGATGAACAGGCGCTATACAGGCAGATTGTTTGCAGAACGGATAGAAAGCATAATAAATGCAGTCCCGGATATTTCCATAGGCGTGGATGTGATTGTAGGTTTTCCTGGCGAGGATGAAAAGAAATTTTTAAACACCTACAGCCTGCTTGAAAAGCTGTTTGTTGCATACATGCACATCTTTCCATATTCAAAAAGAAAAGGCACGGCTGCCGCAGATTTTTCAGAACAGATAGACAGTAGGATTGTGAAAGAGAGGTGCGAAAGGCTTAAGGAACTGGATAAGATAAAGAGGAAAAAGTTTTATGAGAAATTTATAGGCAAAAAGGCTTGGGTTTTGATTGAGACATCCCGCGACAAAGAAACAGGGTTTTTTAAAGGCAGGGCCAGAAATTATATTCCACTTCTTATAAAAAACCACAACGGCCTTCAAAACAGTGAAATAGAAGTTATAGGCGCTGAGATTAACGGGGGCAGAATAATAGGTTATGCAATTGACCGATAAAAAAGAATTGGAAGACCTTGCCTCAAGACTTTCATATAGATTCAATGACAGCGGCATTCTTGAGCAGGCCCTTGTTCATAGGTCTTTTCTTAACGAAAGGGGAGACCAAAATATAAAGAACAATGAGAGGCTGGAATTTCTTGGGGACGCAGTCCTTTCTACAGCTATAAGCCACCTCCTTATTAAAAAATTTCCGGACGCCGACGAAGGAAGACTTTCAAAATTCAGGGCGAGGCTGGTGAACGAGAACACTCTGGCCAAACTTGCGGCAGATATTGAATTGGGCAGATTCCTTTTGCTTGGCAAAGGCGAAGAGATTACAGGCGGAAGGGGAAAGTTGTCTATACTTTCCGACGCATACGAGGCGGTCATAGCGGCAGTGTATCTGGACGGAGGGTTTGAGGCGGCGTTTTCTCTCGTATCAAGACAGTTTTCCGGTCTGATAGACGAGGTCGCTGTTACTGCTGAGATTTCCAGAGATTACAAGACGGAGCTGCAGGAGCAAACCCAGGAGCTATTCAAGGCTGCGCCGATATATGAGCTTATCAGCGAGACAGGGCCGGAGCATAATAAGGTTTTTGAGGTTGAAGTCCTGATTAAAGGCGAACGGTTTGGAAGAGGACGGGGAAAGGCCAAGAAAGAGGCTGAACAACAGGCTGCGATGGAGACGCTGGAAAGGTTAAAAAAAGGCGATAGGTTATAGGCAATGGGTAAACTTCCCTGTGTCCTTTTGAAAAAAGCAGAGAATTTTTTAAATATAAGGACTCTCTGAAAAACTATCAAGTTTGTCATTGCGAGCAAAGCGAAGCAATCTCGCTTCTATATAAGTCAATATGTTAGAGATTGCTTCGTCGCAAAAATCGCTCCTCGCAATGACATTTACGGGTTTTTCAAAGAGTCTATAACTGAATGGCAAGGTAAGAGGCTATAGAGTGGCTAAAAAAAAACAACTCATTATACCTATTTTTATCCCGCAACACGGCTGCCCTCACCAATGTGTTTTTTGCAACCAGTCAAGGATAACAGGCCTGGAAAAACTGCCTGAAGCAAGCGATGTTGCGCGCACTATAGATGCTTCCTTGAAAACATGGAAAGGGAGCGGCAAAAAAGAGGCTGCATTTTACGGGGGCAGCTTTACCTGTTTGGACAGGAATATTCAGGAGATTTTTTTAGCCTCAGCCCGCAGGTTTGTCAACTCCGGTTTGATAGACTCTATAAGAATTTCCACAAGACCGGATTATATAACAGATGAAGGCTTGCTGCTTTTAAGAAAATATAATGTTGAAACAGTAGAGCTTGGCGCGCAGTCTATGGATGATGAGGTGTTGAGGCTTTCTGGCAGAGGCCATGCAGCGGGAAACACATCTGCGGCGGTTGCGTTGTTAAAAAAATATGGTTTCAAGGTCGGCCTTCAGTTTATGCCGGGACTGCCCGGAGATACCGGCGAAACAATACTCCATACCGCTTCAAAGATTGCAGGGCTTCAACCCGATTTTGTCAGAATCTACCCTACCGTTGTTGTAAAAGACACCCCCCTTGAAAAGATGTATCTGACCGGTTTGTATAAACCGTGGTCTTTGGCGGAAATGACTGATATATGCCGAAAACTTATTTCTTTATTCAATGCCAAAGGAATTCCGGTAATCAGAGTTGGCCTTCAGCCGACAGAATCATTGGAGCAAGGCATAGTCGCAGGCCCATATCACCCGTCATTTAGAGACATGATGAATAAAGACGCAGGCCGCTAAAACTATCGAAAATTCCTTGATGACTTTCTCATTTGTTTTTGATAATATTTTTTAGGGGTATAGTCCTTGTTTTTATGTCATTAGAAATCTTTGCAAGGGCTATACCCTTTAGAATTTACGCAAAAGACGAATCTACGATACGGATACATTAATAATGAGAGCAATAATATTGTTACTTTTCCTTGGTTCTGGTATGGCTGGTCTTATATACCAGGTGCTGTGGACCAAGTTGTTAACCCTTACCTTTGGCGTAACCACCATGGCTGTCAGCGCTGTGCTTACAAGCTTTTTTGGCGGGCTGGCTTTAGGCGGCTATCTGGGTGGGAGATGGATAGACAATTGTAAAAATGGTTTAAAGTGGTATGGTCTGGCAGAAATACTTATTGGATTGTATGCGCTTCTTTTTTTATGGCTGCTTAATATCAACAACTCTGTCTATGTCTTGATTGCGCAGCGTCTTGCGATAGATTTTTATGGCCTGAGCATATTGAAATTTATTCTTTCTGCCGTTCTATTAGCCATTCCAACAACCCTAATGGGGGCTACGCTTCCAATCCTGAGCAAAATATTTGCCACCTCGCAAATCCGTTTTGCAAAAAATATCGGCGGTCTATACGCCGTTAATACGGGAGGGGCGGTAATCGGAACTATTGCGACCGCTTTTTTCCTGATCCCCAACATTGGGATGAAAACCATACTTTCTTCAGTAGGGATGTTAAATGTAGTGATAGGCGGCATTGCAGTTTTTATAAGCAAATCATATTCTAAAGACAATGTAACCAATAATGGTTATATATCTGAAGAACGTACTATTACGCAAGACAAATACCTACCTGATTATTTTTTCACTTTATTGATATTGGGTTTTGCATTGTCCGGTTTTACAGGTCTTGCCTACGAGGTGATATGGACAAGGGTTCTCGGTTTTATTCTGACAGGGACAATATATGCGTTTGCAATAGTGCTGGCGACCTTTCTGACCGGAATAGCTGTGGGCAGTTTTGTTTTTTCACGGTTCATTGACCGATTTAGAAGCTCTGGCGCAGTTATCACTATGCTTGCAGCGGTGGAGGCGTTGATAGGTTTGAGCTCCATTGGCCTGATATTTTTGTATGACAAGATGCCGTCGCTTGAATTCTACAATAAGATAGGCGCAACGCCCATATGGAGTGAATTTGTCTATCTAAATTTCTTTACATCTTTTATCTCTCTCTTTTTGCCTGCCTTCCTTTTTGGGGCTACCTTTCCGCTTGCGTGCAAGATATACGGCTGGCGTATAGAGAAGATAGGAAGCAAAATAGGAAATATTTACTCTGTCAACACTATAGGAGGGATTCTTGGCTCATTTGCAAGCGGTTTTATTTTAATTCCTTTCCTCGGTATGCAGAAGAGCATCGTACTGATGGGGTATATAAATCTGCTGATAGCCGTTTTGTTTATAGTTTTTAATCCATTTGTTATAAACAAGTTTAAATACATATTTTCTGCAGGTAGTTTTGCGGCTACCGTTATCCTTGTTTTATTGCTGCCTCAGAATATGCCAAAGTTTCTCCACCAAAGCTTCCTTAAAAGCAATGAAAGCATGCTTTTTTATGAGGAGGGCGCCGCAGCCACAGTTATGATTGCGGAAAGGGAGGGAAAAGAGCTTACTGCATCCGATAAGCGTCTATTGGTAAATGGAAATATGGCTACAGCCGTATTTTATGAGGGGCTGCAGATTAACAGGTTCCAGGGCGTTCTTCCTATGATAATTCACCCTAATCCGAAGGATGTTCTTGTTATCTGCTTTGGGTCAGGCACAACATTCGGCACACTGAGCCAGTTTGATGTAAATCAGGTTGATAATGTAGAGATTGCCGGCACTGTGATAAAAGGGGCGCCCTATTTCACAAAGGAAAACATGGATGTCCTGCATAACCCGAAATCCAGGATAATTATAGATGACGGGAGGAGTTATCTTGAGGTAACTTCAAAAAAATACGATGTTATAACAGAAGAACCCATGCATCCTTCCCTATCCGGCGTTGTTAATCTCTATACAAAGGAATATTATGAACTGGCTAAGGCGCACCTCAAAGAAGGCGGAGTCATGTCTCAGTGGATTCCATTATATAACCTTTCCATTGAAGATGTGCGTATGTTGGTAAAGACATTTAATTCTGTTTTCCCGCACACCACCATCTGGATAGCGAATACAGATATATTTATGATAGGCTCTCCTACAAAAACTGACATAAGTTACACCCTTCTGGAAGAAAGGCTTGCCATGCCTAATATAAAAGCCCTTCTTAGAGAGATAGACCTCGAAGACCCGATAGAAATTCTTAATACCTTTGTAATGAATGAAAATATGGTGAGAGCTTACGCAGGCAATGCACCGATTATAACCGACAATATGCCGCTTGTGGAATTCACCGGCCCGAAGAGCCTGAATGTTAATACCATTTCACCAAATATAGCAGAACTTTTGAAATATAAAGAGACAATCTTACAATATCTTACAGTATCTCCCCCTCACAACGCTGATAAGATATCAAACAGTGTTAAGCGTAGGTTTTCAGCCAGCCGTTATAACCTCATTGGAAGAGCATACTATGCTGCCGGCAATTTTGCGAAGGCAGCAGAATACTTTGATGTCGCCCTCAGTTTTGACCCTGATGATAGAAACAGCCTGCATTACAAGAAGAAATTGAGGTTTTATCGGTAGTCCTCCCCTTGACAGACCCGATTTTAGATATACACTTGTATTGTTGGCAGTTGATGACAATTTAGGAGAATAAAC
>CAZVZI010000125.1:0-1211 GCA_964631455.1 uncultured Thermodesulfobacteriota bacterium
GTTCTTTGACAGCCTTACCCAATTCATGTGCTCAGGCCCTATTGTCCCGATGGTTTTGGAAGGAAATGACGCAATAAAAAAAGTGCGTGACATAATGGGGGCGACAAACCCAAAAGATGCAGCGCCAGGCACTATAAGAAAAGACTTTGCGGATTCCATTGAATCAAATATCGTTCACGGCTCCGACGCCCTGGACACGGCAACCTTTGAAATGGGTTACTTTTTTAACGCAACGGAGATAGTAAGATAAAAAGAGGTGTCAGAGGGTCAAAGGGTCAGAGTAAAAACTAAATTTCTAACTTTGACTCTTTGACTCTCTGATACTTTGACTCTTTCATCGGGAGTCCAAATGGAATCCATCGAAAAAATAAAAACACATTATAATTTCACAACAGAGGATGCGGCTAATCTTAAACGGCTCAAGCCTCTGATGGAAAAGTATAAGGATGAATTTCCAAAGGAGTTTTACAATTACATAAAACACCTTGAGGACACGCCAAAGTTTCTTAAAAATGAAGAAATCATCAAAAGACACCAGGACGGACTCAAGCAATGGTTTGCAGATCTCTTTTCAGGCGAATACAGCGCTCAATACTTAAGGGATATTGAGCGCATAGGCTATGCGCATGTAAAAATAAACCTTCCTGCCCATTATGTCAATGCCGCCATGCACTTTGTAAGACAATACTGCCTGAGGATTCTTGAAAAAGAGTTCTGCACAGACATTAACGAATGCAGATGGCTGGCAAAATCTGTTGATAAAATCATAGATATCAACCTTGATGTCATTACAAGCTCATTCATAGAGGAGGAAATAAAAACATATTTTCTCTCCGAGAGAGTAGAGTCCTATCTCATACAATTTGCCAACAGATTTGCATACGGCCTGAACCTCATACTTGTAATGGGTCTTGTAATCATGGGCATAATGGTTATGGGTCTCTTTGTCTATGATGTGAGCCATATCTTTGCTGGTGATATAGAAAAAGGTCTGCTCGGCACCTTAGGCTCGCTCTTGATGATGTGGGTTGTCATAGAGCTTATGGATACGGAAGTCAAACACCTCAAGGGCGGCAAGTTTGCCATAAAGGTATTTATAAGCGTTGCATTAGTTGCTGTTATACGGAAGCTACTTGTAACCACGTTAAAAGCCGAGGCATTAGAATCTCAGCTGTCCATTATACTCATAGCTGCAATTGCTGTGCTTGGAG
>CAZVZI010000125.1:1221-5778 GCA_964631455.1 uncultured Thermodesulfobacteriota bacterium
AATATACTGGCTGATAGCCAAGGCGGAAAAGACAGAATAAGAAGCGTTTATTGGGTAGTGCGTTATAGCGCAACACTTACATACGCAATAACCCAATAAACGTTATAACGCAGTTACTGCTTATACCTTTCTTTATAATACTCAAGAGTTTTTGCAACATCTTCCTTTGACAACCCCTTCTTCCACTTGTGCTCTTCTTTTGCCATTATCTCCTGTGCAAGTTTTGGGTCAATCTCTTTTAATTCAGGGATAAATTTGTTATAGAAATGTTTTGCCACTTCATAAAAGCCGTGCCACTGCGTAAAATCAGGACCCATCATTGATGCACCCATCCTTGCCCTTCTGCCTTCATGATGCCATAGTTCGTAGAACGTCCACTCTATTTTGTCGTCAAATGGCGTAGGGCTTATCTTTCCGGCAGCCTTCAGTTTTTCCATTGCCCCTTTTGCAGGTTCGCCAAACTTCTTATTATAGAGATTCACAGCATCGTCATACTGAGCATAAAAGTTTTCCACCTGTTCAGGCCCGTGGCAGGAGAGACATACATCCTTCATTGCCTTTCTCCTCACTTCCCAGTTCTCAAGCTTTGTTGAAATAACAGGCCTGAGCGTCCATGATATGCGCTTTCCCACATCATGTGTTACTTTCTGCGTATCTGTTGCGCTCATATGGCATGATGCGCAGGTTGGATATAAATAATCCTTTCCGGCAATCCATTTGCCCTTTGGATTGGATAAATTCATCTTATCTTTGTTTGCGTTGTAGAGTATGCCGTGTTTGCTCTCGTTGTAGATTTCCATTTGCGGATGATCCGGCCCCATATGGCATTTGCCGCAGTTTTCCGGCTGCCTTGCCTGCGATATAGAAAAACTGTGTCTTGCATGGCAGGCAGAGCATGAGCCTTTAGAGCCGTCGGGGTTTATCCTGCCCATGCCTGTATTCGGCCATGTGGCAGAATCCAGCTTGCCATTTGCCAAAACCTTTATCTCGCTTCCATGACACTGCCTGCATCCTGAATTTGCAGCAGCAGGGCCTTCTACAATATTGCCGAGTACGTTGTCCAAAGAGCCGATAAATTTTGCCGCATCAGCATGATGGGATTCCTGGAACTCCTTGGCCTCATCTTCATGGCATTTACTGCAATCCTTTGGCGAAACAATTGTGGCAACAACAAAACCTTCATGCTTATAAGCATCAGGGTCTTTTTCATTTGCCTTATGGCACTCAATGCACCCGATGCCTTTTTCAGCATGACGGCTATGCTTCCAGTCATTTATCTGCCCTTCTCCAATCCCTTTTTTGATATGGCAATCAATACACTTTTTGTTCTGGGCTGCTATATACGGCCTTATCTCGCCTTTGCTCGCCTTTACCTCTACATAGCCGACTATTGTAAGGGCTATAAAAAGTATCAGACCTAATCCCCCGATAAAATACTTCATGAGATTGAAATCCTTTGCCTGCATTTGTTCACCTCCTGTTTTTTATCAAATAATCACATTCCAGAGAGTCAGCATTGCAAATATTACAACTGCCGCTGTACCTATGACTATATTTATCCTTCCCATGTTAAATCCCCTCTCCGTAAGAAATTTGTCTATATACGGATAAGGGACAAAAACTACACAAAAGAGTAAAATCCCGAATAATGCAGGCTGTCTCGGCGCAATGGTTATCCATTTGTACACAGCGGAAAAATACCACGGCGGCGCAACATTGGATGCAACCTCTGATGGATTTGCTATTGGGCCGATGGTTGGCGGAAATATCGCGACAATATTCACCATAAAAATAAGGAGTCCGATAGCGACGAGTCCTACCTTTATGGCATGGCCGGGATAAAAAAGGTGTTTGCCTTCCATGCCTTCTATCTTTGTAAAACCCAGAATCCTCACCGCAAGGATATGTCCGCCGATAAGCAAAATAAGAACAACAGGCAGTAGCTTTGTATGCAGATCATAAAGGCGGAGCAGTGTAATCTCAGACACCTCGCTTCCACCGCGCAAAAGATATGCTGTTGGAGAGCCGACAACAGGTATCTCTGCCAGCATATTCATCACCACTGTCGTGCCCCAGTATGACACCTGATCGTAGACCAGCGAATATCCTGTAAATCCCATAGCAAGGGTTGTAAAAAAGAGTATGACGCCTATAAGCCATTTCAACTCCCCGGGGGCTTTATATGCGCGTGTCATAAAAACCCTGACAAGATGAAGGAAAAGGGTGAATATCATCAGGTTGATAGATACTTTATGCAGACCCCTTATAAACCAACCCAGGTATATCTCGCTTGTTATGGCCTTTACGCTTTCATATGCCTTTTCCGGATAAGGTATATAATAGAAGGCCATAAGAATGCCTGTTGTTGCTGCAACAAAAAAGAGAATCAGGGGCGTTGCCCCCATACAATAAAAAAAGTTGTCCATGTAATCAGGGACTTCTTCCTGGATTAGGTCAATGATTTTGTCTCTTAAGGACTTCTCTCTAACTTCTTCAATGGCTGTTTCCATAGGATTACCTCCTTTTTACGCCGTCTTCACCTTAACATAAATACTCTCTCCCCTCTGAACTACCTGAAACCTGTCCAGCGGCCGAGGCGGGGGGCCTGCGATGTTCTTGCCATTTCTGTCATATACGCCCTGATGGCACGGACAGATAAACTGCTCCTTTGCCTTATCCCAGCTGACAAGACAGCCTAAATCCGTACATTTCCTTGAAAAAGCAATAAGGTCCGTATTTGTTTTTAAAAGAAATATCTTACTGTTGCCAATCTCCATAGGCAGCACATCGCTTTCCGATATGTCGCCTGCAGAGCCAACCAGTATCTCTTCAACTCTATCCGCTTTTACTTTTGGACTCAAAAACTGCAGGAACCTAAGACCTAACATGCCAAGCCCGAATCCAAGGCCAAGCGACATAAACGCGCTGCTTAAAAATTTTCGTCTGGATATGTTGTCATTTATAACAGCCATTTATCATCACCTCCAAATAAAAACGCCTTGGGTTCTTCAAACCCAAGGCGTCTCTGCCTTATTTATTATTCAAAGATACTGCGATGTATCTGTAAAACCGTGAATCGTGACCGTGAACCGTGTCCGTGGAAAAACTGTTACGGACACGGAACACGGTAACTATGAACTATACCCGCTTTCCCCATGCTGTGTTAAATCTATGCCCTCTACTTCCTCCTCTTGCGAGACCCTGAGCCCCATTGTCCAGTCAAGAACCTTGAGCAGGATCAAGGTAACTACAAAAGAATATACCCAGCTTACCGCCACTGCTATAAATTGCTTTCCTAATAAGGCAGCGTTTCCAAAGAACAGACCGTCAGCGCCTGCTGAGTTTATTGCCGTTGTCGCAAAAAGACCTGTTGCGATTGCGCCCCACGTTCCACCTACGCCATGCACGCCAAAGGCATCAAGGGAATCGTCATAGCCCAGCATGGGCTTAAGAAGGCTGGCAGCCATGTAGCATATCACTCCTGCGCCAAAACCTATTACAATTGACGACATAGGTCCGACAAAACCTGATGCAGGGGTGATCGCCACAAGACCTGCAACCGCGCCGGATGCCGCGCCAAGAACAGTGGGTTTCCCTCTTTGTATCCACTCTGCAAATATCCATGCCAGGGCCGCTGCTGCCGTTGCAGTGTTTGTCACAACAAAGGCGGATGTTGCCAATGCTCCTGAGGCAACCGCGCTTCCTGCATTAAATCCGAACCAGCCGAACCATAGAAGCCCTGCGCCCAAAACCGTCATGGGCAGGTTATGCGGGGCCATAATCTCCGTCATATAGCCTTTGCGTTTTCCGATAACAAGCACGGCGGCAAGCGCAGAGACACCCGATGATATATGAACTACTGTGCCTCCTGCAAAATCCAATGCGCCGAGGTTTCTAATCCATCCTCCAACAGCCCACACCCAATGGCATATCGGGTCGTATACGAGCGTTGCCCAGAGTATGGTAAATACAAAGAAGGTTGAAAATTTCATCCTCTCTGCAAATGCGCCTGTTATAAGCGCCGGAGTTATGATAGCAAACATCATCTGAAATGCCATAAACAACTGATGCGGGATGGTTGCCGCATAATCCGCATTCGGCTCAAGGCCAACACCGTTAAGCCCCAGCCACTCGAGTCCGCCGATAATTCCACCCTTATCAGGCCCAAATGCAAGGGTGTATCCCCACAAAACCCATTGAACGCTTATTATTGCAACTATGATAAAACTGTGCATGATGGTGCCAAGCACATTTTTCTTTCGCACCATGCCGCCGTAGAAAAGGGCCAAGCCGGGCGTCATAAGCATAACAAGAGCCGTTGAAATAAGCACCCATGCAGTATCACCTGTATCAATCTTGGCTTGAGCAGGGGCAGTCTGCGGCGCAGCCTCTGCTAATTCAGTTGTCTGCTCAGGCTGTGCAATCTCTTCTGCCATAGTAGAGGATAGAAGACCAAATCCAAACAGTATAGCTAATATTATTGCCAGTCCTATTCTTTTCATACTTTATACCTCCATCATTTCTTAAATTGTGAGCGTCAAGGCTAAACATCCCAAT
>CAZVZI010000126.1:0-5773 GCA_964631455.1 uncultured Thermodesulfobacteriota bacterium
AGCTATAGCAATAAATAGGGAGGCAACCAAGTGAAATCTTTGACTCTCAAACATTTTTTCAATATTCATACCAACTCCTTAAAATACAGGCTATGGGCAATGGGCTGTAGGTTATTGGATTTGCCTATTTCCTATTGCCTGCATTTTTATATTCTTCAAACATAGTCTTGAGTATAGCTATCTCCTGGCTCAATCTTTTATTATTCTCGCTCAACCGTGATATAATAACAGAAAAATGAAGCACTATCAAAAGAAGAAACAAAAAGGCCACAATAAAAAGAAACGACGGCGGATAAGCAATTCCTATGGCATTGGCAATAGTATCCAGAAGCCCTCTCCACAGAGAAAGGAACAGCAAAACAATGGCGGATACCAGCCAGAGAATTGCATACTGTTCCTTCAGCATACCCCGCCTGATGAGATCCACAACACCGATCAGAATGCCAAAGCTGAATATGATCGCAAAAATCTGAAAGAACTGCATATCTTACCTTTCCACCTTTTTCAGCACATCTATCAGCACTGCCAGCAAGACCTTTATCATATAATAGACGGCATGTAAAGGCGTTATGGATGATTTGCCGCCCGTTCTTGCCGCCATCCGTATCGGCGCTTCCATTATATTAAATCCTGCTTTGTGAAGCAATACAATTGCCTCTACCTCAGGATAGTCTTCAGGGTAGTTTTCGGCAAAAAATTTTATAACATCTTTATTGACCGCTCTAAACCCTGAGGTGGTGTCTGTGAGTTTCTTCTTTGTTAAAAGAGACACCACCGCTGCAAAAACCTTTATGCCGATATTTCTCGGAAGCGACGGCTGATATTCGCCTTTTCCTAAAAACCTTGAACCTATAACCACATCGGCCTTCTTTTCCATGGCAAACTGTGTCAAATAGGGTATTTGATCGGGAGGGTGCTGTCCGTCTGCATCTACCTGAACTGCAATATCGTAGTCATGAAAAGCAGCATATCTATATCCTGTCTGCATTGCAGCGCCTATTCCCATATTGTAGGGCAGGTCTGCGACTGTAACCCCAAGCCTCTTAGCAATAGAACCGGTGTCATCCCTTGAGCCGTCATTTATAACAACGATATCGGCATCGGGAATCTCTCTCCGAACCCCGGAAATAACCGCTGTAATGCTTTCCGCCTCGTTATAGGCAGGGATTATAATGAGTATATTATTCATTGTTACGTCTCGCCTCTTATTCCATACCAAGTCAAGGCGATATATTCATAAAGCGCGACAGAAGATGCCATGAAACTGCCAGCATTAGGTATCAAGGAATAAAACGATATACTTTTTTGTTCGCTTATATAATCCGTCGGAGCAGGGATAACTTCTATCCCCATTTTCCTGAACATGGCCGCAGCCCTTTTCATGTGATACGCAGAAGTAACGAGTATAATTTCCCCTCCGCCGATAAACCCTTTTAATGCCTTCACATTTTCTATGGTGTTTCCGGATTTGTTCTCAACAACTATATCAACAGCCGGAACACCAAGCGCAACGGCCATATCCTTCATGGCATCCGCCTCGGAGATATTGGGTTTCTGAGGATCTCCGCTGCCGCCTGACAGAATAAGTCTTGCGCCAGTTATATGTTTGTATAGCGTTATGCCATGAACAAGCCTTGCTAACGACGCCATCGAAGGTTTTAGACCAATCCCAACCCACGAGAGATCCGCTGCTCCGCCTGTCAGAATAACAACGGCATGTGCAGAATTTATTAAAGATGCTTGCGCGGGTTTAAATCCTGCCTCTAATGGTTTTATAAGCGCATCGGAAACCGGTCGTATGCTCAGTAGATAGAGGGCGCACACGCCCCCGATCATGATAATCTTCGCACCACGGGGATACCTCTTCAAAAGCAGCATCCCCAGAGTCATAATGATTATCAAACTGGAAGGCGGCAAAACCAGAAACAGGATAACCTTTAACAGCAAGAAAACCATTTATAAAAACCAATAGATAGTGGACAGCATATGGTAAGCAGGCAAGGAAATTAAGTTTTATTTAATTACCTTCCAGCCCGTAAGAATCAAATCTTTTAATTTTTCAAGCGAGTTAACTCTCTTTAATTGGAATAGAATCCGTTTGGGGTTGAGATAAAACCATCTATTGGCTTTTTTAACCCCCTTTTCCAATTCCTCTTTTGATAGATTCGGATATGATACAAGGGCCTTCTCTGTAGGAGAGAGATTTTTTTCCAGATCGTCTATCTCCGGCTCAACTGCCCATTTTTTTCCCCTTGCCTTTTCAGAAAATTCAGTGCCGGGAAATGGGGTGGCAATGCTGAACATGCAATAATTGATTGGCAGGGCAGATACCCCTTTTATAGTCATCTCCATGCTCTCTTTAGTTTCTACAGGAGATGCCCCGAACATGATATTCGCCTTTGGCTCTATGCCATATTTATTCAATAATTCAACTGCCTTTCTTACCGTAGCGACATCCATGTCCTTTTTTATATCATCAAGCACATTCTGGTCTAAAGATTCTATGCCTAAATCAATATACTTGCAGCCTGCCTCCGCAAGGGCCTTTACCATCTCATCATCCAGAATCAGATCGCACCGCGCCAAAACACCGAAAGGCAGGCCAACCTCTTTTAGCCCCGCGCAAATATCAAGAATCCTTTTTTTGCCACCATAGAGAAACAGGTCGTCCACCACAGATACAGCCTTATAACCTTGCGTCTTTACGAGCCTGAATTCTTCAACAATGTTTTGCGAAGAACGGAGTTTTACCGGCGGCTTTTTGCCATGGTGAAATCGCTTCCATTCCAACTCCCTTGCCCAACTTATGGCATTCGGCACGCAGTAGTAGCACCTGAAACTGCATCCGCGGGATGTGAGGATAAGGGTTACAGGCCTGTCCGGAAGTTTGGGGTTAAAATAGTCATCTTGTTTTTCTCTGATAAGATGCCTTGCCGGAAACGGAAGAGAATCAAGGTCTTCAATAACACCATAAGTTTCAGTTTCTGCTATCCGCCAGTCCTTGAGATAGGATATACCTTTAACCGTGGGAACAGATTTTAAATCTGCCCCCAACGCTGCGATCAAGTTCTTTATAACAAACTCAGCCTCCCCGCGCGCCACATAACATCTTTCGTTTAAAAGGAAATTTTCAGGTTTCAGGGTTGGATGGGGGCCAAAAAATATTACACTGGCACCGGTATTTTCTAATATGTAGTTGGCAGCCTTTACATCTATACTTTCTGACAGAAGCACAGTGTGAAAAATATATACGTCATAGTTCTTTCCACTTACAAAACCACAAAACTCCTCCCACGAATTGCTATCTGTAAAATCTCTGAGTACTACTGAATGCCCATCTTTTTCCAGCACAGACGCAACATAAAGCATGGGAAGTTCAGGCTGCTTGTAATAGGTAAAGGTGCAGCCGTAGACCCGTTCAGGGGTTTTATCTAGTGTTTTTGCAGGCGGTATGAGGAGACAGATTTTCATAAAACGATCCTTTGCATGATATTTAAGATTTTACAGCCTTTAAAATAAAACTAAAACTTAAAGGATAAATGCGAGAGAAATATTTATCGGTGCAAAAAAATAAATTTTGAATAAACAGCGGGAGCCTTGGCTGACCAAAGGTAATGGCTGTGGTCTTAATTTTTTCCATATGAGCAGCACGGCATATTCTGGCCAGCCAGAATGGAGAAAGGGCGAATTCATATTCACTCCCTCCTGTCAGTTTATGGTAGAGATGAAATCGGCTTAAAAGACTCATGCCAATACCTGAGTAATGATAGATATTGGGTTCAAAGATAAATAGCCTTCCACCTTTTTTCAAGACCCTTGAACATTCAAAAAGCGTTTTCTTTAGTTCAGAAGATCCTTGACCTATTACATGATGA
This sequence comes from uncultured Thermodesulfobacteriota bacterium, assembly GCA_964631455.1. Lineage (GTDB taxonomy): Bacteria > Desulfobacterota > GWC2-55-46 > UBA9637 > UBA9637 > JACRNJ01. The sequence continues at coordinate 3,876 of CAZVZI010000126.1, forward strand.
AGAACCATATTGCAAATAACAAGGTCAAAGGACTTATCTCTAAAAGGCATGCTGGAGCCGTCTGACGCAGCAGGCTTGCAACATTTGGCGGCATCAACAAGGCGTGTTTTATTTATGTCTATACCGATAACCGACTTGTCCTGCAAATCAAGAGATGACAGGATATCACCGGTGCCTACACCAACAACGAGCATGGACTTTGCATCTGTAACAGTAACACGAAGAGCCTCTACTACACGGTCTCTATGAATAGTCCAGAAGTATGCTGCCCAATCCTTTTGTATAGGCACGATGCCTTTTTTACCATAATTAAATTCCTTTTCGAATTCTTTGGCTTTATTCACTTCGCTCATTTTAATTTTGTCCCCCATCTTAAAAAAGCCCAGCACCAAACCATGTTTCGTAATAGATGCACAAACGGCAAAAAAAGGACTGTTGTATCTTTTTGTTTCTTGAATATTCCAATACAAAAAGCAATCCTATCTATCAGCATAATACAAAAAATACCGAGAGAAGCTATTAGGAAAAATTTGCCGAGCATATAAAACATGCTCACAATAAAACCTGAAACAAACAGGATAAAAAATAACAGGGTTAGAGGCACCTGCAAAATCATTCGCAACCCGGAAACGCTGTCGCCACCAACCCTTTCCGTGTGTTTCCTGATAAGCTGCATCCTTCCGTAAGCTGACCAATACTGTTGTTTTATGTAGCCTTTCAGGTTTGCTTTCCAGTAATGGTCGCAAACAGCGCCTCTTATATTAATCAGTTTATAACCTGCCTTCTGTAACCTATAACTCATATCATTATCATAACCATATTTAAACTCCGGGTTGAAAAACCCTGCTTTTTCAACAGCGGTCATTCTGTATGCCGTATTTGCTGTGCTTACTTGTGTAACATATTTTGAGTTCAGCTTATCATACCTATATTCCAGATCATAACCGGCCATTCTTGCTAAAAAAGAAATCCCTTCCGGGGTTTTAATATATCCTTGAACCGCCCCAACCGTAGGGTCGTCAAACTCTTCCATGATTTTGCTTATCCAATCTTTATGAAGAACCACATCTGAATCTATACTACATACAATATCATACCTTGCAGCCTTAAAACCATTGTTGGTAGCAGCCACAGCTCCCTGATTCGGCTGGTCTATAATCTTAACCCCCCTCTCTCCCCCCTTTAACAAAGGGGGGATGGGGGGGATTTGAAAACCCTTAACTATTTCCAAAGATTTATCCTTGCTCCCGTCATTCACTACAATAACCTCTAACGGAGCGGAATAATCCTGTGTAAAAATGGCCTCAAGTACTTTGCGTATATGCCGTTCGGCATTATACATGGGAATAACGATGCTTACCGGTAAATTCATATCTTTGTGAAAGACCTTTTATCTTTCTGCTGGAAAATCGATTCATATAAATCCAAAAGTTTAGACATTTCCTTTTCAAAAGTAATCTCATTTAAAATACTTCTGTTCTTTTCACCAGCAGATTTTCTTAACTCTGCATTAGACAACATATTTTTTATAACCCTGTGTAAATCATCTTTATCGTCAGGTTTGTATTTACCGGCATTGTCTACACCCAGCACCTCTTTGAACCCTGGAAGGTCGGGGTAAATCACCGGCTTCCCCAAGGCCATATATTCAAAAAGTTTATTAGGAAGAGCTATTTCCGTGAGGGAATTTCTCTCATAAGGAATAACCGTGATTTGCGCCCTCTCAATCAAGGCAATATTATCATCCCTTTTTATATGACCTAACAATTTAACACTATCGGACAATTCGTTATCCGCTATGTATTTCAAAAGTATACTTTTATAAGGACCATCTCCTGCGATCAAGAGCCTTGTTTTATTGTCTGCAAGCATATCTTTTATACTACCAATCAAAAATT
>CAZVZI010000127.1:0-5766 GCA_964631455.1 uncultured Thermodesulfobacteriota bacterium
ATCACTTCTCCTTCAATTCTTTTGGCCTCCTCCGATGCAATCTGAAATGTATTAATTGCCCGTGAAACCTCTGTCCTTGAGTCAGTTATAGGCTTTCCTGCCTCAGACGTGATTGTTTTTGCAATCTCATCTTTTTTCTGCTCAAGCCCTTTGGCAATATTTTTTAAAACCTCCGCCCTTTTGTAAGCCGGAAGTCTTTTGGTAATCTTAAATGCCTTTTGAGAAGAAAGAACTGCATCCTCTAAATCTCGTTCTTCCGCAAAATAGACTTGGGCAATTGTCTCATTATTGTAAGGGTTTTTTATCGGCTCTTTTTTTGACGACTTCCGCCATTCTCCATTGATGAGAAATTTATATTCCCTGTCCGCCATTTTTTGATTATTTCAAAAAAACAATGTTTCGTCAAATTGAAAAATTGGCGGGTTTTATTATCTCAACTCGCTGGTAGTCTTGATTGAACCATCTTTGTCGATGTAAAACTTTCCGCCGTAAGGGTCTGGGGGGATTTCTCGTAGTACATTTTTTACTATCAGGTTATCCAGCTTTTCTGGCAGCCTTTTAAACCTCTCCTTGTAAGCGGTTACTGCCCTTTCCAAAAAGAGTATCCCCTTAAGAGCATTTAACCGTTTTTCGTATGCCTTTTTAACGTTTTCATTATCTGTCTTTCTTATTATCTCCTGCAAGAAAATAATGGCATTCTCAGTTCTTTTGCCTTGATATGCCAAACGCGCGGCAAGGATTGGTATAAGAGAAACGGAAGTTTCTCTCCTTGCCGATTCCATCAGATAAAAAGCGGCCTTCTCATTATCCTGAAGGAAAAAGAAGTGATTAAAACCAAGATAAAATGGAATGGTCCAGTCCCAATCCCTGTATTTTAACGCTTTTTCCAGCAAAAGATTGGCCTCTTTCACCTTATTGGTTCCCCATGCAAGATTCATTGCGCCGAAATAGTAAGGGTCTAAAAAATAATTGTCAAGGTCTGTTGCCACCTCCATATTCCGATATATCCAGTTCCACTCCTCTTCTGTGGGTTCTTCTTTTCTTATAAGTTTTCCTCCATAGTATGTCATAGCTCTGGAAAATATGGCGTCGGCAAAAAGCCCTTTAAACTCAAGAGCAACAATTTGCGCAACTGCAGAAGGCATAACAAGGCCGATTCCTTCTTTCTGCCTAAGCCTATCTCTTTCCAAGGAAACTCTGGGTATTGCAAATATGCTTGCAATAAGAGCGAAGGATATAATAAATATAACGATGGCCAAAGAACGTTGCATTATGGAAACTCTCTTCTTCTAAAGGCCAATGCGCCTATGCTGAGCGCAATAACTATATAAAATACGGCATAAAGCGTTGTCCAGATGATATAAGATGGACTGATTGATAAACCGTGCGCAGCCTGTGTCTTGAGATCAAAGGCAGATATGTTAGGGAAAATATAGTATGCAATCCCCGCCATATACGAAAGAACAGGGCTGACATCAATCTTTTCAACCTTTGATGATAGGAGCAATCTCACGCCTTCTGTAGATTGGCCTATGATATAAGCAACCAGAGACAATATAAGGGCTATAAACGAATTGGATGTAAATGATGCAAAAAGAGTTATAATGGACGATACGATAGCCAATTTAATGAATATATAAACGACTGCGATAAAATATATCCACCAGTCAAATCTTGCCTCAGGGTAATAATAAAACCTCTTGCTCATAATTACCGGCACAATAGACAGAAGCCCAAGAAAAACAACAACAGCCATGGCCAAAATAACTATCCCAAGAAATTTCCCCACCAGATACTCCGACCGTGATATGGGCCTTGATATGACCATGTAAATGGTTTTTTTATCAAGGTCTTTACCGAAGAGGTTTACGCCGATAAACAAAAGGGTTAGAAGCCCTGCAAACGATACTGTAGAGAGGCTTAAATCAACCGCCACCTTGACAATATCACGCATAAATAGAGTGATAACAACAGTTGTGGCTGCAAAAAGTAAAAGAGCAATGATAAATATGCCAAAAATAACCCGGTTTTTTATTCCCTCTTTAAATGTAATTAACGCAACAGACCATATGGCAGTCACTCTCTTGCACCCCCGGCCTTTTCTACCTCTTCTATAAATATTTCCTCAAGCGGCCTTTTAAGAGATTCTGACTTTATATCCATAATTCTAACAAGCCTGCCATTAACCAAGATTCCAATCCTGTCGCACACTCGTTCAATATCTTCAAGGATATGGGAACTGAAAAAGATGGTTTTCCCTTCTGATTTCAGCTTTAAAATAAGGTCAATAACCTGTCTGCGGCCAATGGGGTCAAGCCCGGTCATAGGCTCATCCAGTATCACAACTTTTGGGTCATGTATAAGCGCAAGGCTAAGGCCGACCCTCTGAACCATTCCTTTGGAATAACTCCTTATAGCCCTTTTCCTTTCACTCCACAGACCGACTGTATTTAAAAGTTCCTCTGTTTTTTCTTTGATCTCTAAAGAATTCATGCCGGATGTTTTTCCGGCAAAGTTGAGAAGTTCTACTGGATTGAGATAATCATAGAAGTATGGATTTTCAGGAAGGTAGCCGACAGACCTTCTGATTTCTTTCTCACCTGCATCTCTCCCCATTAGCTCTGCCTTTCCTGCCGTAGGAAAGATAAGATTTAAAAGGATTTTAATGGCCGTTGATTTACCAGCGCCGTTTGGCCCTAAAAAACCAAATACTTCTCCCTCGCGAATATCAAGGGAAAATTTTTTTAGCGCAGTCTTTTTCTTCCTGAATCCGGTTTTATAATTTTTGGTTATGTTGTTAAAAGAGATAATATTCATAAGTAGCCTATTTGCGATATAATACTTTTAATTCTTCTCTTACCTTTCTTGCCCATGATCCCTTTGGATCCAGTTTAATGTATTCTTCAAAATGGTCTTTTGCCTTTTCTGTGTTGCCTCTCTTTTTATAAACAAGGCCGAGACCGTAATAGGCATTTGGAAATTTGGAGTCTATCTCCAATGTTTTTTGGAATTCCTGATATGCTCCATCATAATTGCCAATCATATAATAAGCAAAACCGAGGTTGCTGCGGCCGGCAGGGTTTAATGGAGATATTTCAAGAAATCTTTTAAATTCCTCTATGGCATCGGCATATTTCCCTTCAGTAGAAAATTTAAGCCCTCTTTCAAAGATTGTCTTCTCTTCAATATATGCGGATACGCTTCCGAATAACCGTTTAGTTTCAGTATATTTATCTTCAAGCCCCATTCTGTGATAGGCATCTATTAGTGGAGGATAGGCTGCGGCAAATTTTTCATCTTTTTCTACAGCCGCCTCAAGGTAATTTATACCTTTCTCCAAATCGCCTTCTGCAAGATAAAGTATGCCCAAATTATATAGGATATTCAGGCTGGTTTCAATATGCAATGCCTTCTTATAGTAAAATATTGCCTTGTTTGCTTCCCCAATCTTTTCATAAGCAAAACCCAATAACTGATATGCCTCAAAGCCCTCCATAGATTTTAATAACTCAATTGTCTTTGGGGAATTTCCGGTATTGTTATATACAAAGCTTAGGTACAGGCGGGCCTTACTTGAATCGGTTTCGCTTAAATTCCGTTTAAGCTCCTTTACAATATCTGTCTGATATTCAAGGCCATTTGAAATTTGTCTTGCAAAATATGGATATCCATTGGCAGGCCTTACATAATGATATTCATCCTCATGTATAATCTTTGTCAGGTTTGATGTCCTTTTGAAATAAACCATGCTTATATCATCCCAGTAAATAAGCGCCCAGTCTTTCGGCGCTGCGAAAAGCCCGAGGTCAACATCAGGATTTTTACCTTGTAGCGTCTTTGAGACAATAGGATTATAATGAAGCAAAACTACTTCAAATCCATATTTCTCTGAAAGATTGTTTAATACATCGGGCTGAAATCTTGCCTTGCCGAGCGATTCCAGAAGGTCAGAGGATATTGCACCCCTTCCGTCAACAAATGTCATTCTCTTTGGATGGTCCCTCCATGTTATGTAGCCGCCCCACTGGAATGTATTAAAGAGCCTCCCATAGATGCCTTTCTTATCCAGATATTTCAATGCCCCTTCAGGCAATTGGTCGTAGCCTATACTTAAACCAAACACCTTGTCTTGCAGTCTGAAAGGCCATTTGCCTGATATTGTAAATACCGTTGTAAATAACATTACTAATACCAATCCGATGATAGCAGCCTTATAAATAGTTAGCCTTTCAAGGCGCTCCCATGCCTCTTCTGTAATAACGGTATTTATATTCCTCACAATCATAGGTCCTCCAACGAGACCTATAAGAAACACAAACCTTATTCCGGAAAGGCCGATGTATATAAACGGCAACACCATAGTCAGATGTATCAGAGAAATTCTTTTTTTAACCATAGCAAGCAGAAATGAGCCGAGGATAATTGTGCTGAATATGAACGGCGATTTCCATGTATCCCAGGTTGGCGGCTTTAGCTCAATGACCTCATCCATCCACCAGCTTGAGGTTATAAGGCTTGTTGGCGCAGTTAGTTGAGAGGATGTATAAGGATTGATAAGCGATGCAAGGGTGTTTGCTGCAAAGACTATGGCCATTATGAATACCTGCCGATATGATGGAGTGAAGAGATATTGGTAACCAAACCTGTCATGTATAACTCTCTGAAAGAAGCCCACAGTAATGAATGCAATAAAGGGAATAGCCATGAGCGATATACTTGGATGCATATTTGCCCATATTATCTGGACTATCGGTAGAAAATATAGGTATGGCTTGTTTTTCTGAAGATAGACATTCAGGCAATAGATGTTAAAAGACAAAAAAAGCATGAGTGCTATATCTGGGCGCTCCACAAATCTGTATCTCATAAAAATAGTTGTAGAAAACAGGACTGCAATGGATATAAATAGATTCTTTTTGGGAAGGGATGAGTCTTTTAACAGGATGTAGAATGTTAATGTTATTATAACTATTTTGAAGAGGATTACCCCTTTTACATCTAACAGGAGATAGGCAATATACAGAATAAAGCCAAAGAGCCATTCTGAACTTCCAAAGGTGTTTTCAAGACTTGGGTAGTTAAATAGTTCTTTTGCAGGAAATCCTTTGTGATTAAAAATCTCTCTGCCGAGGCTCAGGTGGGTAAAGGCATCGGTATCAACAAGATTTGTTAAGGCAAGTAAAAATACTGTTGCTAAATAAAAAAGGGTGGGGATGCTCCTGACTTTCACTTGATAATCTTTCCCTCCAACAACCTTTTTACCTCATCCATGCGCCTCTTGGCATCCCTGTGATCAGGACTTAATGCTAAGGCCTGTTCAAGTTTCTCCATAGCCTCTTTCAATAATCCTTTCTTTTTATAGGCAAGGCCAAGATTCGCATAGGCATCAGGGAAATTGGGATCCAGCCTCATAGTGGTTTTAAATTCCTTTATAGCCTCATCCAAAAGCCCTTTTTCCATATATACCACACCCAGATTATTATAGCCTGGGGCAAAATCAGGTTTACCTGTTATGATAAATTGATATATCTTTATCGCCTCATCCAACAATCCCTTTTGAAAATACACAACCCCAAGACCGCTGTAGGCCCTGGCGTCTAGCTCATTTACCTTCTGCGCCAAAAGAAATTCTCTCTCTGCTTTATCTAAAACCCCCCTTCTTATATAGGCATTTCCCAGGTTGATATGAGGCGTTCCTCGCCCCGGAGATTTAAGGGTTACATCCTTCCAGATGGTATATTCATTTTCCCAGATAGTATTCCTCTG
>CAZVZI010000128.1:0-5716 GCA_964631455.1 uncultured Thermodesulfobacteriota bacterium
CAGTGAAGACGGGATGTTCAACAGACCTGCCGATATAGCAATGAGCAGCCGCGGAGAAATATATGTGGCGGATTTTGGAAATGGAAGGATACAGCTTTTTTCAGACGGCGGGAGATTTTTAAAGGTCATTGGTAAAAAGGGGGAAGGAAGAGGCGAGTTTACAGGTCCGAAAAGCTTATTTGTGGACAGCGAAGGCAAGGTTTTTGTTCTGGATTCTTATAAGAAGGATAGAATCCAGGTCTTTGATTCCATGTGGAGATATTTAAGAAAATTTGGGGCGTTAGGCAAAGGAAGGACAGAGATGGAAAATGCATCTGCCATAGCCCTCCTATCCCAGCAGGATAACATATTCGCTGTCATAGCAGATACAGGGAATAAGAGATTGCAGATAATATCTCTTATGGATGCTCCTTTGAAGGCTCCTGAGACAGTCCGTATGGCCGCCGTAGAGGGAGACGGCGTACATCTTACATGGCAAAAGGCGCAGGAATCATTTGTCAAGGGCTATAAAATCTACGTTGCATCAGACCTAACAAAAAGCTTCAGGGCTATCGGAGAAACAACAGCCGCCTCGTTTACGATAGATTCTAAAAAAGATAGCCGTGATTCTATATACGGTATCACAAGTGTTGCCAAAGGCGGTCTGGAAGGCCCAATGGCGATTGTATATCCGCTGGGTTTTCTGCTTTACACCCAAAAGCAGTATGAAGGCGCAATACATGAGTTGGAGAAGATAATAAAGGCAGACCCAAGAAATATGGATACCTACCTTCTTTTGGCAAAAAGTCAGAACGTCGTGGGGAGAAACGGCGATGCGGTAAATACCCTGAAAACAGCAATTGAGATAAACAAGGATGACATAAATATCCGCATTGAACTGGGGCGGATATATATGGAAAATAATCTCTTGGATAAGGCCATTCCGGAACTTAAGACTATAACAATTATGGCTCCAAAAGAGGCAATGGCCTATAATCTTCTGGGCAGGACATACATGAAAAAAAAGATGTATAATGAGGCAATAGATGCCTTGGGAACGGCATTTCTCCTTGACCCGCGGGATATATTCAAGCAAGACCTCAATGTGGCATACGAGGCAAAGAAAAGAGCGGAGTTGGGGAAGTCGGCAGGCCCTCTTGTAGATATTCAGAATGTTACAATCAATAAGGTTTTTTCATCACTCTATAAATTTTACAACACTACTCCAATAGGCGAGATCAAAATAACGAATAACTCTCAGGATATGTTTCCAAAAATAAAGGTGAGTCTTAAGGTTTTAAATTATATGGATTTCTCAACTGATAAGGAGGTAAAGGATGTAAAGCCGGGGGCAACAGTAACAGTGCCTTTATATGCCTCATTTAACAATAAGATTCTGGAGATTGTGGAGGATACACCTGCGCAGGCAGCCATTGAGGTAAGTTACTATATTGAACAAAAGGAAGAAAAGACAACATTGACCATCCCGTTTACCCTGTACAACAGGAATGCAATAACATGGATTTCCCCGGCTATGACTGCGGCTTTTGTTACGCCAAAGGATGAACCTGTAAAGGATTTTGCAAGGGGGCTTGTGCAGATGTATCCGGATAACGGAGTTCTCATCAACAAGCAGATGAGTCTGGTCATGCTAATATTTGACTCCCTCGGCGCATACGGCATAGTATATGCGCCTGACCCGAGTAATCCCTATGAAAAAGTGTCAAAGGATGCTGGGGCGATAGATTCCATCCAATATCCAAGAGAGACCTTGAAAATAAAGACAGGAGACTGCGATGATCTGTCAATACTCATCTCCAGCCTGCTGGAAAATCTTGGTATAGAAACAGCATTGATCGGAACGCCCGGCCATTTGCATCTGATGTTCAGGTTAGACATTGACCCCAAAAAGGTAGACGAGATATCACTCAACCCTGAGCAGTATATAAATCTGGACAAGCAAATATGGATTCCTCTGGAGGCAACGGCCATAGGCTCTTCATTTACCGAGGCATGGTATAAAGGAAGCGAGATATATTACAGATGGGAAAAGGAAAAAAAGGTTGAAATAACAAAGATGCATGATGCGTGGGGCGTATATCAGCCTGCCACACTGCCTCCTGCCGTATGGAGCCCGACGCTTCCGACCAAGGGTAAGATAGATGCCATAATGGCGAGAGAGCTTACCATGCAGAGGGCTAAAAAGGTGCAGGGGATTATAAAGCCATATCAGGATGCGCTGGTGAAAGACCCGAATGATTTAAACGCCAGAATGCAACTTGGCCTGGTATATGCTGAAAACGAACTCTATGAAGAGGCTATGAAGGAGTTCAGCAAGATCATTTCGGCTAACCCTCAGGATTCCAATGCATATGCAAACCTCGGCAACATATATCTCTTGACAGGAAAGGTTGATGATGCGCTGGCAATATATAAAAAGGCAGAGGCCATAGCGCCGGATGACGCGGAGATAAAGGCAAACCTTGCCATAACCTATTATAAAAAAGGGATGTTAAAAGAGGCGCAGACCAAATTCAAGGAGGCCATTGATATAAACCCAACGGTAAAATATGAAAAAAGCTTTTTAGATTCGCTGTTGTTTCAGTAATAGCTGATAGCTCATGGCTCATAGTCTTTGCTATCAGCTATGAACTATGAGCTACAAAAAGGAGGTCAACCATGAAGCTAATAACTGTATTATTTACGGCAATGCTGGTATTTGCCGCAGGGATTTCAGGTCTTTATGCAGGGGAGACAGGCAAGGGCAAGGAGACAGTAAAAGCAACAGAGGGGAAAGGCGGCGTGCAGAACTTTCTGGCGTCATTTTGGTCAAAGGTGGTGAAGATTGGCAAAAAAGGGCAGTCAACCGTGCCAACTGCTGTGGCAGGGCTTCGCGGCGCCGAACAGGAAAAAGGCAAAGAGTTAACCCCCTACTGGAAAGGGAAAGAAAAGAGCAAAGACGGCGCTGCAATGGCAAAGGTTGAGGCTCTTATAAACAAAAAGGATTTTGCCGGCGCAATAGAAGAGCTCAAATCATTCGGACAGTCATATCCGGACAGTCCATTGAAGCCGGTGGCGGCTTTATCGCTTGCTTACGCCTATGCCCAGGCAGGCAAAACAGACGACGCAAGGTCGACATTTGAAAATTTTCTAAAAACCTATCCTGACCATGAGCTGGCAACAGACGCAAAGGCTGGCATTGAACTTCTTAAAGGGGAGAATAAATAATCCGGGACAAATGATGCGGGGACAGATTTTATGCGTAAGCTCAATCTTTTCTAAATCTGTCCCTAAAGAGATTTTAAACTATGCAGTCTCTTTTGTGTGCCTTGTCTTCTCTTTCTGATACGCATCTTTACCCGCTTGGTAAGCGGATGCAACTTCATTCTTTCTGTCTTCAATAATTTCTTTAATCTTGCCTACCCCTTCTTCTACTGTATCCACCGCCGTCTCGTAACGTTGTTTGAATTCATCGCCTTTTTGCGCCGCCTGCTCCCTTAACCGCCTTCTTGTCTCTTCTCCTGATGCCGGGGCGTAAAGCAGGGCAAGGCCTGCGCCGATAAGCCCCCCAACCAAAAAAGCAAACATCATACCAAGTGTATTGCCGTTATTTTCTGACATCTTCATCACCCTCCTTTTTTCTAAAATGTTTTAAACCGAATTCAATACCTGCTATAATGCTGGTAAGAGTTATTATAGGCCCTTTCAACTGGTTTACCACTATATCAGTTAGATGTGCCGCCTTAAGCCCTACATCCGTAACCTTTTTTACTACACCGCCTATATCTTCAGCCTGGCCGTTCAATGTTTTTACCAGCGAGCTTATATCTTCCATTGCCTCTTTTCCTCTTTGCGAAAGATCTTCCACTGCCTTTGCCGTATTTCGGAGTTGAATAATGGAGGGGATAAGATATATTACCAGTATAAAAAATGCTATGGCTATCAGCAGGAAGGCAAGCTCGGAAACGGTAAGAGTGAATGTCATAGGTATCTCCTCTTTTAAAGTATAGCTTACAAAGTGGATTGTGTCAAACAAACGCCATAGGAAATTGCTCCAAAAGTTTTCAGGCCGGAAAGATTGATATTTACGCTATATGATTAAAATCATATCCAAGATATTGCTTTACCTCTAAAATATTTACAGTATCGCGTTTAAAAGCTATGTATCAAAAATTGCTTGCATATGCAGGAAAAGGGGTTCTGGCGGTTGAAGGCCTGGCAGACCGGATATTTACGCCGCGTTATAATCCTTTTCATTACCTTGGGGCAATAGCCATATTTTTCCTCTGGGCGCTCGTGGCAAGCGGAGTGTATCTATTCCTTTTCTACGAGATTGGCGCCCCCTATAAATCAATTCAATACATTACTGAAGAGCAGTGGTATCTGGGCGGCATTATGCGAAGCATCCACCGCTATGCCGCGGACGGCATGGTTGTCGCTTCACTGCTGCATTTTATCCAAGTCTATTTTACGGACAGATACCGGCGCTGGCGGTGGGTTGCGTGGGTTTCAGGCATTGCCCTGCTCGGCGCCATATGGGTAACGGGAGTTGTGGGTTACTGGATGGTCTGGGACCAGAGGGCTCAGATGATAGCCGAATTGACAGCCGGCTTTCTGGATTATATGCCGATATTCGGCGATTCGCTTTCCATGTCGTTTACAAGCAATAATCTTATCACAAACTTCTTTTTCTTTGTGGCGCTTTTTGTGCACATTATGGTGCCTGTTCTCCTTTTTATTGTCCTGTGGATTCATGTTGTAAGGATATCCAAACCCGTTATCAATCCGCCAAAGATAATTGCAGCGATACTTATCTGCATTATTTTGGCACTTTCTCTTATAAAACCTGCAGCAAGCCTGCTGCCGGCAGACGCAAACAGGCTTATCTCTATAATAGGTATGGACTGGTTTTACCTCTTTCTGTATCCGATACTGAATGCATTGCCGACATGGGCTTCCTGGGCGGCTGCGGCAGGCTCAACAATAATCATTACCATGCTTCCGTGGTTTGTAAGGACAAAGCAGTTTGCAACAGCGGAGATTATCAAAGATAAATGCACAGGATGTTCCCAGTGCTTTGAGGACTGTCCTTATGAGGCCATTCACATGATGCCGAGGACAGACGGCAAACCCTACGACCTTGAAGCCATCGTCATATCAAAAAGATGCGCAAGCTGCGGCATATGCGTGGGCTCGTGTAATTTTAATGCCGTCAATTTCCCTGACAAGACAGAAACGGATATTCTGAATGAAATCAAAAACAAACTTGTCCCCGAACGTTCCTATCGGGGATTGGCAGCGGTTAAAAACAGCGACAAGCCTGTTATTTTGGGATTGGTATGTTCATACAGCATAAACCTCGGTAAAATCATTGACCCCGCAGCCTCTGCCGTTAAAGGTATGCCGGATGTAAAACTTATAACCCTTCCATGCGCAGGCATGATTAACCCTTCATGGATTGAGGTTGCTCTAAATTCAGGCGCAGACGGCGTATTTATATGCGGATGCCAGATGGGCGACTGCCACTACCGGCTGGGCAACAAATGGCTTGAAGAACGGCTGGCCGGCGAGAGACTCCCTATATTAAGGCAAACTGCAGATAAATCTCTACTCAGGGTATATTGGCATTCTGCATTGCAGACAGGGGATTTATTGGCCGAGATTAGGGCATTTCAGCAGGACATTAAAACCGGGGCGCAGAGAAAATATGTGCTTCAAAAAACAGGCATAAAAAAAA
>CAZVZI010000129.1:0-5674 GCA_964631455.1 uncultured Thermodesulfobacteriota bacterium
AGAATGTGTTTAACCAGTGATTCTATAGTTTTCTCGACTTTATCAGAAGTTTTCTGCTATTTCTACCAAATTATAAATTCAAAATGATGAAACTATTGAGTTTGTAGGGCGGGTTGCGCCTACCATTTTGTTTTGCCGATATTTTTGGTGGGCGCAGCCCACTCTACTTACTGTGTCGCAATGTTCACCCTGCCTTGCGTGTTTTTGCCTTTCCGCCTTTTGCTTTTCCCTTTGCGCCTGCGGTCTTCGGCTTCTTCGCTTCTTCTTTTAATCCTGCTATGGAAAGGCATTCATCCAACGTAAGCTCCTCCGGTTTTGTGCCAGTGGGGATACGGAAGAATTTTTTTCCGGCCTGAATGCACGGGCCGTATCTGCCATTCACCACGCGCACACGCGCATCCTCGTCCCATGCCTTGATGATTTTCTCCTGCTCTTTTTTTTCTTTAGCAGTTACCAGTTCAATGGCGCGCTCCAGAGTTACGCTGAACGGGTCTTCGTCTTTTTTCAATGACGCAAAGATGTTTTTGTATTTCACATACGGCCCGAATCTCCCCTTTGCCACGCTGATGTCTTCACCTTGAAATTTGCCCAAAACCTTGGGCAGACGAGGGCCATTTAAAATTTCCTTGATCCGTTCCAGTGAAATCGTGTAAGGGTCTTCTCCTTTGGGAAGGGATATATAACCATCCTGATATTTTATATATGGGCCGAAACGACCGATGTTCACGATAACCTCACTACCTTCGTGTATGCCGAGATTGCGGGGGAGTTTGAAAAGCTCCATTGCCTGTTCAAAGGTGATGTTATCCATGCGCTGATCCTTGCGAAGCGAGGCGTAACGAGGCTTTTCATCATCATCAGGGTGCCCGATCTGAACAATGGGCCCGAACTTTCCAAGCCGCACGATCACCTGTTTTCCTGTGGCAGGGTCTTTGCCGAGCAGACGCTCGCCGCTTTGTCTTGCGGATGTCTCGGCAGTAAGCTCCACTGTTTTATGAAAAGGTTTGTAAAAATCCGCAAGCATCTTTGTCCATACCAATTTCCCTTCGGCAATTTCGTCAAACTCCTCTTCCACCTTTGCCGTGAAATTGTAGTCCATAATGTCCGTAAAACTATTCATCAGAAAATCGTTCACCACCATGCCGATGTCCGTGGGAAAGAGTTTTGATTTTTCGGCGCCGGTGTTTTCTGATTTGATTTCTTCCGTGATCTGTTTGTCTTTCAGCAAGAGACAACTGAAATTCCTTTTTATCCCTTCGCGGTCTTCCTTGAGCACATAATTTCTCTTTTGAATGGTGGAAATGGTAGGGGCATAAGTAGAAGGCCTTCCGATGCCGAGTTCCTCCAATTTGCGAACCAATGTGGCTTCGGTGTATCGCGGCGGGTGATGCGCGAACCGCTCTGTGGCGGTTATTTCTCTGCGTGAAAGTTTTTCGCCGATATTCAAAGGAGGCAGGATTCCTTCGGCATTTTCTTCATCCTCTTCATCTTTTCCTTCAAGATAGACTTTGAGAAATCCCTCGAACTTCAGAACCTCTCCCTGCGCAACGAATTTTTCTTCGGTTGTTCCCCCGATAGATACATTCGAGGGCAGGGATATGTTGATTGTGGCTGTGGTTTTTTCCAGCAGTGCATCGCCCATCTGCGAGGCGACGGTTCTTTTCCAGATCAGGTCATAAATGCGCTGCTCCTGCGCATCGCCTTCAATTGCGGAGACGCCGAGATCGGTCGGACGAATGGCCTCATGCGCCTCCTGTGCGCCTTTGCTCTTGGTTTTGTAACGTCGGATGTTCACAAATTCCCTGCCGTATAATTGTTCAACCGCCCTTTTCGCCTGAGCCAGAGCGGCTTCGGAGAGGTTCACCGAATCCGTGCGCATATAGGTTATCTTCCCATCCTCGTAAAGCCCCTGCGCTATCCGCATGGTCTGCGCAACCGAGTAACCGAATTTTCTCGACGCCTCCTGCTGGAGCGTTGAAGTGGTGAACGGAGCAGAAGGGGATTTCTTTGCCGGTTTTGTTTCAATATTTGCGATGGAAAGCTCTGCGTTTTTGCATTTTTCCAGAAATGTTTTTGCTTCTTCTTTGGTTTGAAACTTTTTCGGTAGTTCGGCCTTTACGATTTCGTTTTTCCCGTTCAAAAAAACAGCCGACACTTTATAGGACGAAACGGACTTAAAATTTTGTATTTCCCTTTCCCGTTCGACAATCAGCCGCACGGCCACGCTTTGCACCCTTCCTGCGGAGAGAGCCGGTTTCACCTTTCTCCAGAGTATCGGCGAAATCTCATAGCCGACCAGCCTGTCCAAAACCCTGCGCGCCTGCTGTGCATCCACGAGATGTTTGTCAATCGTCCTCGGATGTTCAATCGCATTTTGAATTGCCTCTTTGGTAATCTCAGAATAGGTGATGCGCTTCGTTCTTTCCGGCTCCAGATTCAATGCCTCGGACAAATGCCATGCAATGGCCTCTCCTTCACGGTCTTCGTCTGTTGCGAGCCAGACCATGTCAACGGTCTTCGCGGATTTTTTCAAGTCCGCGACCACTTTTCGTTTTTCAGCGGGAACCTCATAATTGGGCCGGAAATTATTTTTCACATCCACGCCCGTATTTCCGTCCGCCAGGTCGCGGATATGGCCGATGGAAGATTTTACCGTGAAATCCTTCCCAAGAAATTTCTCAATGGTTTTCGCCTTTGCCGGCGATTCTACGATGACAAGCGATTTCACCCAGCCCTCCTTACAAAGTGTTTACCAGCCTGCTGTTTCAGCAGCCCTTTTAATTCCATATCCAGAAGCAGAGTAGAAACCTTCTGTGCGGAAAAACCTGTTCTCTGGATAATAGTATCAATAAAACACGGTTCGTCAAGCAGGCCGATAATTTTTTCCTCTTCGGATGAAAGATTGGGCGGTGTCTTAATAGTAGGGGCAGGTTTGAAACCTACCCCTACAGATATTGACATTTCCTCTAAAATATCCCCCGCGTCCTCCACCAGCTTTGCGCCGTTCTTGATGAGCTTGTTTGTCCCTTTGCTTTTGAACGAGGTGGTGTTGCCGGGCAGAGCGAATACATCCCTTCCATAGTCAAGGGCAAGCTGAGCCGTAATGAGTGAGCCGCTTTTCTCCGATGCCTCTATAACCAGAACGCCTTTGACGAGGCCGCTTATAATACGGTTTCTCTGGGGGAAGTTTGTTGCAACAGGCTTGGTTCCGAAGGGAAACTCGGACACCACTGCGCCGTTTTCCGCAATATCTTTATACAACCTTTCATTTTCAGGCGGATAGATTACATCAATGCCGCTGCCCAAAACAGCTATGGTTCTTCCCTTGCCTGCAATTGCGCCCATGTGCGCAACCGAATCTATGCCCCGCGCCATGCCGCTTACGATGGTGATTCCTGCGCCTGCCAATGTCCGGGAAATATCTTCCGCTGCGGAGATTCCGTAGTGTGTTGGATTTCTTGTGCCGACAATTGCTACGGCATTGTTATCCTCTTTGCCGATGGTTCCCTTTACATAGAGATACGGAGGCGGGTCAGGCATGGAACGGAGCGCATCGGGATAATCCGCATCCCTCATGGTCAGGAATTTTACTTTGTGCTTTTCAATGAGGGCTGTCTCTTTTTCCACCCAGCCCCAGTCATTGAATGATTTTATTGCGGACGCAACTTTCTTTCCGATGCCATGAATCTGTTCAATCCTTTTCTCTGACGCTTCAAATACCGCTCCCGGTTCTTTTAATTCATCAATAAGCGCTTTGTAAGTTATCCTGCCTATCCCCTCGACCTGTCCGAGGCCGAGCCAGTATTTTATTTCAGAAGCCATAAAATAAATAGTAGACAGTAGGTAGTAGATAGTAGACAGGAAGAAAAGGCAGGGTTTTCCTGTTTACTGTCTACTGTTTGCTATCTACTGTCCTTACCCGGTCTCCCTTGTAAATAACCTGTTTGCTCTTTGTTATAAATGCAGCGGATGTATCCTCTTCAACGCGGATTATTACAAGCTTCCCCAGTTCTGCAGGAGGCAATGTAATTGTTTTTTTCTCGGCAGACATGGGGTCATTTACCGTTGTAGTTGGCCTGAATATATTCATGGTGTTTCCCTGCTCAAGCCCGCTGTTTTTTCCTTTATCCAGATAGACTATGTCATTTTCTGCCATCCCCACCTTGCCTTCCAGCGAGGCGATAATGAAGCCATCCATAGTCTTTTCAGTCTTTTTTACAGTCACCTCATTTACAGGCGGTTCATAGAATTTAAGCCTTGCCCCTTTTAATATTTCCTTGTAAGATTTTACTATCTGCGCGGCAATTACCCCGTCTTTTTCGACCTTTGTAACCTCCAATATGCCCAATGTGTCTGTCAAAAATCCTGCCGGCTTTTCAGTTACCGGGTGTTTTATCTCGCCTGTGATTGTAAAGATAGTAAACTTATCGCCGTCTATCACCTCTGTTCCTTTTGCAAGAGAGATATAGACGATATCGTTTTGAGACAACAAGAGTTTTTCTTCTTTTGAACCTATAATTATACCGCTGCCTTTCATACCTTTGGCAGATAGCAATCCATGCCTTTCCATTATTGCAGAGGAAATCTTTACAACCTCCGGCGTAGGTTGGGGCGCAGGCTCCTCTTCAACTATAGCTGGAGGAAGAGATGGAGCTTCAGGCTCTTCTTTTTTTGCCAGTTCTTCTTTAGGTTTCTCTTCTTCCGGCTTCTGCATTTTTTCAACAGGAAGTCCTTCCGGCACAACCGGCGCAGCCTCTACACCCGCCTCTTTGCCTTTTTCACCTGTTTTAACCGGTTCATGAGGAAATAGCCTTATTTTGTTGCCAGGATATATAAGATGCGGATTTGCAATGTATGGATTTTTTTCCCAGAGCGTCGGCCATTTGAAAGGGCTCTTTAAAAAGCTGTTGGTAATATCCCAGAGCGTATCTCCTTCCTTGACCGTATACTCGCCGTCGTCCGGTTGTCTTGGGATATCTCCAAGACGCATCCACGATGCCTGCGGTGCGGCCTTTTTATCATCGGCTGCCTGTTGTTCGGCAAAGGCATAATTATGCATTAAGAAAGCTGATAAACAGACGAATAACAGTAAAAACAATTTTCTCTTCATTGTATCCCTCCCTAATCAGTCTATTTTTGTAAATCCCGAAGTTTTGCTCCGGCCTTTGCCGCTGCTTCAGATGACGGATATTTTTCTATAAGCAATTTTAAAGCCTCTACCGCCTTTTCTCTGCTGTTAAGCTCCAGATACGAGAAACCTACCTTCAGAAGGGCGTCGGGTGCCTTATTTTCGTTTGGGTAGTTGTCCGCCACCTTTTTAAACTCTGACAATGCCTTTTGATAGTTTTTTTGAGAATAGTATGTTTCCCCAATCCAGTACTGGGCATTATCCGCTAACGTGTGTTTGGGGTAATGCAGGATAAAATCGGCAAACTTGTCAATTGATTCGGCTAATTTGCCGGCCATAAACAGGTTTTGCGCCTGATTGTATAGAGCTTCCGGACTTGGCGCAGGTTCGGTTTTTTCAGCCTCATTTCTTTTTGCCTCCGGTTTTTTTACCTCTTCGTCTTCAAGTTTGACAACCTTCAGTTCTTCAGGCGGCATAACCGGCACAGCCATAGCCTTCAATTCTCCGATAGTTTTTTTATTGATGTCAACCTGCTCGTGGAGCAGG
>CAZVZI010000130.1:0-5649 GCA_964631455.1 uncultured Thermodesulfobacteriota bacterium
AAGGTTGACCCGCAGGAGGTTGACAATGCAGTAAATCAGGCCATAAAGGAGATAAGCCAGCGCTTCGACTTTAAGGGGAGCAAAAGCGAGATAAAATGGGAAAAGAAAGAGGAGATAACCGTCATCGGCGATAGCGACAACAGGCTGAAGACCGTAATAGACCTGCTGCAGGGCAAATTCGTAAAAAGAGGAATCTCGCTGAAATCATTGGAATACGGCAAGGTGGAAGACGCCTCAGGCGGGCTTAAAAGACAGGTTATAAAAATCCTTCAGGGCATCCAGAAGGAAAAGGCAAAAGAAATTGCAGAGGTGATTAAAAAATCGGGGCTTAAGGTTCAGGCTCAGATAATGGACGACCAGGTAAGGGTAACGGGCAAAAAGATAGACGACCTGCAGGAAGTAATCCAGATTCTTAAGACAAAGGATTTGGGGGTGAATTTGCAGTGCGTGAATATGAGGGATTAACGGCTTCCTAAAAAGCCCACCAAATTTAAAATCATGAACAACCGTCCTGAAAAAATCTGTCTTACAAGCCTCGGCTGCCCAAAAAACCTTGTTGACTCCGAGGTCATGCTGGGAATCCTCAAGCAAGACAACTTTGAACTGATAGCCAGCGAGAAAGACGCTGACATCCTGATTGTCAACACCTGCGGCTTTATCGGCGATGCAAAGAAGGAAAGCATTGAGACAATCTTACGGCTTGCGCAGTATAAAGAAACAGGCAAGTGCAGGCTTTTGATCGTTGCCGGATGTCTCACGCAAAGATACAAAGATGAGCTTGCAAGAGAGCTTCCAGAAGTGGACTTTTTCATCGGCACAGGAGAATATCCCAAGATTGCCGAGATTATCAGAAACGGCTCAAGGGAAAAAGTTATTGCGGGAATCCCGCAGTATGTCCATGACTATGACACGCCGAGGATACTGGCAACTCCGAAATATTCGGCATACATAAAAATCGCAGAGGGCTGCTCCAATCACTGCTCATACTGCACCATTCCTGCTATCAGAGGGGAATTCAGGAGCAGGCCGTTAAATTCTGTTATAAAAGAAATTGAAAATCTGGCTTCGCAAGGCGTAAAAGAGATAAATCTCATTGCCCAGGATACCACATCTTATGGCGTTGACAGACATAATGGTACGGGTTTGGAAAATCTCCTCAAAAAAGCAGTAAATATAGAAGGTATTGAATGGGTGCGGCTGCTCTATCTCTATCCGAACAGGATTACCAAAAATCTCATCCGGCTCATGCGGGATGAGGAAAAGATTTGCAAATATATTGATATGCCGATCCAACATATAAGCAGCAGGATTCTCAAGGCCATGAATAGAAACATTTCAAGGCTGCGGATAGAAGATACCATTGCGATGATCCGTCAGGAGTTGCCAGGCGCAGCGCTGCGGACATCCCTTATTGTCGGCTTCCCCAGCGAGACGGATGAAGAATTTGAGGAACTTTTGAATTTTGTAAAAAAGACTCAATTTGACAGGCTCGGCGCATTCAAATATTCGCAGGAAGAAGATACTCCGGCATATAGGATGAAGGGACAGATTCCTGAAAGTGTAAAAAAAGAGCGGCTGAAAAAGATTATGAAGGCGCAGGCAAAGATTGCCAAAGAGAAGAATCGCAGCTTGATGGGAAGCATGCAGAGGGTTCTGGTGGAGGGTTTGAGCGAAGAAACGGAATTTCTCTTAAAAGGCCGCACCACAACGCAGGCTCCGGATAATATTGACGGCATTACCTATATCAACAAAGGCACGGCCTCCCCGGGCGATATTGTTGATGTGCTGATAACCGATGTTGGAAATTATGATATGGTGGGCGAGATTGCAGAACGTCTGCCGGCAGCGTAGTAAATCTGCAACTCCAAAGGGTGGGGCATTCGCAAAGATGGTGTTAGTTGGTGTTGCGGGCTGGTGGTTTTAAAAAGAGCCATCCCATACACAAGATGGTTATTCGCTCCAATCGGAGATTTTTAGTTCTTTTATTCTCTCAAAATGGTTTTTATTGCGGGTTACAAAAACAAGATTATTGGCTATTGCCACACCCGCAATGAGGATATCAATGTCATCAAGCATTTGCCCCGTTTTTCTCAGACGGGCATATAAATCTGCGGATATGGTCGAGGATTCTTCGGTTAAGGGAAGGATGGAGTTTTGTCCGGCGAACTTCAGGAATAAATCCAGTTGTTTTGAGGCATCTCTATGCTTCAAACCGCTGAGAATTTCGTAGTAGGTAATTATGCTGATGTTTATCTTTTTGTGTTGTTTTAGATAGGCTTCAAAGTTGGATACCACGTTCATTTTGTTTCTAAAGAACAAAGAGAGGATGTCGGTATCAACCAATGCTGGCTTCACTGCGCCGCCTCCTTGAGACAGCCATCTCTCGGCGTTGCGTTATCTCCTCAAAAAAATCATTGAACACCTCGTCCGGCATATCGTTCCAACATCCGGCAAACTTTATTGTTTGCTCCACAGGCCCTTTTGATTTCTGCAAACCCAACCTGAAGAAGTGCAGGAAGTCATATACCTCGGATAGCTTGTTTTCAGGGATGCGCTTAATTTCATCAATGACCCTGTCGCGAATAATTGATTCTCCCATTTTTACCGTCTCCTTTCTTTTGTAAATATAGCATGTAATAGCTATCCAAAACAAGCGGTCATAGTAGTTGCGTTTTTTCAACCCAACGATTTATTGCAATGGTTTGTCGGGGTTCGCAAAGTTCAACCCAACCTACATGGCTACATGGCTTTTGCGCCGTCCAGCTTGAGCGCAGGGTTAGGTTGCTACACGAAGCTCTACCATGGCTGATGAAACGACTCGAACCGAAGAACGTATTAACAACCATACAAGACATAGTGCGACCAAAATATCGGGCCAGCCCGAACCGGTGAGCCAGACCGCTCCAGCCGCCACAAAAACCGAAAGATTTGATGCGATGTCGTTTCGTGAGCACTCCCACACCGAACTCATATTTACATCTTCGTGGCGATGCCGCCAAAGTAGGTAAAGACAGAGTGAGTTTGCGACGAGGCCGAGAAGACTGAACGCGCCCATGACCTCAAAGTTAGGGACGCTTGGAACGAAAAACTTGTAGGCAATTTGGGCAATCACGGCACAAGCTGCTAATAAAATTAAGCCGCCCTTGAACAGCGCGACCTTGGACTTTACGGCAGCGCCCCTCGAAACAGCGTACAAGCTAAGACTATATGTCAAAGCATCCCCAAGGTTATCAAGGCTGTCGGCTAGCAGTGCCGTTGACTTGCCATAAACCGCGGCCACCGCGATAACCAGGAACATTACGGCATTGATGCCGAGCACAATTTGCAGTGTTCCCCGCTGCCTTTCGCGAAGGGCATCTATAGCGCAATTGTCATCACAGCAACCACTCATTCT
Organism: uncultured Thermodesulfobacteriota bacterium; assembly: GCA_964631455.1. Taxonomy (GTDB): domain Bacteria; phylum Desulfobacterota; class GWC2-55-46; order UBA9637; family UBA9637; genus JACRNJ01. Next base: position 3,395 of record CAZVZI010000130.1, read on the forward strand.
GTAAACCTCATTGGCAACCTAATAAGTAATTATCCAGTTCCCTATATCCTGTCAAAAGTGATGATATACAGAAATAATTTGTGGCAACACTTTATTGAGCGATTTTTTGGACTTTATCAGAATTTTACGGACAGGTCAACAGGTCGATAAATATGGGAATAGAATGCTTTTCTCCTTCCTTGTTTTTTGAAACTGCAATGTGGTAGTATCAAAAATATGAACAGCCACAGAACTAACCGGCTCCCCTCATGGCTTTCCAGAAAGATGGGGCAGCCGAGCAAACTCCACGAGATGAAGAATATCCTCCGCGGCAGGAATTTGCATACGGTCTGCGAATCGGCACGGTGTCCGAATATCGGAGAATGTTTTTCCAAGCCAACTGCAACTTTTATGATCCTCGGCGATGTCTGCACGCGGCAGTGCGGGTTTTGTTCCGTTGAAAAAACAGCTTTTCCCTCTCCCCTTGCGGGAGAGGGCAGGGTGAGGGAAAGGTATTGCCGGTAAACCCTGATGAGCCATACAATATAGCCCTTACTGTAAAGGAATTGGGGCTTAGGCATGTGGTCATAACATCGGTGACGCGGGACGACCTTGCCGACGGCGGGGCCATGCAATTCGCCTTGACAATAAAGGCTATCAAGGATACTATCAAAACTATTTCCATAGAGGTCTTAACCCCTGATTTTAAAGGGGATGACAAGGTTTTAAAGATTGTTCTCGATGAAAAACCGGACATCTTTAACCACAATATTGAGACCGTTCCGTCTCTGTATGCAAAGGTAAGACCGCAGGCAAATTACCGGCAGTCTTTGAAGGTGCTTGAAGCGTCAAAAAAAATAGCTGGCGGCATTACTACAAAATCAGGGCTTATGGTCGGCCTCGGCGAAACACGGGACGAAATAAAATCCGCTCTGAAAGACCTTTTAGATGCAGGATGCGATGCAGTTACCATAGGCCAGTATTTGAGACCATCCGTAAAAAACCTTGAGGTTCAGGAATATATACCTCTTGAGGTTTTTAGGGAGTATGAGGAATACGGCAAAGAGGTTGGGCTTAAATATGTTTACTCAGGGCCGTTTGTGAGGAGTTCATACAACGCAGAACTCTTGACGGCTTCGTAAGCGGCAGACCTTTAAAAAGGTTTAAGTGCCAATTTGCTGCAACTCATGTGATAAATAGTCTGAATTCAACTTAATTTTCGCCAACAATAGCAAATCGGAAAGAATTAGTGAGCGCAAAGCTACCTATCTTCTGATGCAACAAGAGGAGTCGCCGAAGTGTTTAAGATAGCTAAAATTCCGCAAATAATAAACTTCTTAAAACCTGTTACTGCCTTACAAAAGCTAAAACCTCTGTTTCTTGCATTTTCCCTCACTCTTGTTTTTGCATCTTCTGCATGGAGCGTTGATTTGAATTGTCCGGGTGGGACATAGGTGCTGGTATCTACTTCAGATTGCTCTGGTTATTGTTGTACTTGGCAATGTGGACAGGGGTATATAGGTAAGATGGCTTGTAATGATAAGACTCTTGCTTGTTCTAAAATATCTGGAGGGACTTATATTGAATATTGGAGTGGCGATGTGCATACTAATTGGGGCTCAGACTCAGAATGTCCCAAAGAACCTTGTTCTTCTACATATTATTATAGCCATACAAAAACATACGAATGGAAATGCCCATGCACCGGGAGTGAAACTAAGTCATGCTATTCTGGTCCCGCAGGTACTGAAGGCATCGGGGCCTGCCGTGCCGGGACCCAGAGCTGTCAAGGCGGATACTGGGCAACATGTGAAGGAGAAGTCCTGCCCCAAGCAGAAACCTGCGGCGACGGCATAGACAATGACTGCAATGAACAGATAGATGAGGGGTGCTGTGCGGACAATGATGGGGATGGGTATAATGTTTATGATTCTGCAAACTGTCCAGAAGGCAATGACTGCAATGACAATGACCCCTCTATAAACCCTTCCACGGTCTGGTACAAGGATGCTGATGGGGACGGTTATTCAGACTGGATAATCCTTACCCAGTGCGAACAGTCAGAAGGCTACAAGCTCAAATCCGAGCTAACATCCACTGATTACGACTGCAATGACAACAATCCCTTTGTAAACCTTCCATCTATCTGGTATAAAGACACAGATAATGATGGATACTCAGACGGCACAACCATGACAAGCTGCACAAGGCCGGGGGGTTTTAGACCTGCATCAGAGCTTACCGCAACATCGGGCGACAGTGATGATACTGATGGC
>CAZVZI010000131.1:0-2184 GCA_964631455.1 uncultured Thermodesulfobacteriota bacterium
GATTTTTTACGAAGCCGTCAATTCTATCATCATCGCATTCTCATCACAATCCGGAAACTTAAAACACTTCACACACTCGCCCCATATTTTGTGCGGCAGGGCTGTTTTGCTTATGGGCTTAAATCCGACCTTTTCAAAAAAACCGGGCTTGTATGTCAACGCAAATATATTAGGAATGCCGAGAGCCCTTGCCTCGTCAAGACACGCATTCACCAAAACCGTGCCTATGCCTTTTCCGCCCGCCTCTTCGCTCACAGCCAGAGACCGTATCTCCCCGATGTCTTCCCAGCTTATATGCAATGCACAAGCGCCAAGGACAACGGCATTTTCTTCATACACATAAAAATCCCTGAGATTTTCATAAATGTCATTCAAAGGCCTGTGAAGCATCTCGCCCTTGCCGGCAAATATTTCTATGAGCTTATAGATGTCTTTGACATCGCTTAGTTTTGCTTTTCGTATCACTTTCTCCTATCAATCTCCTTCTATGATTTTTCAAAAATGCTATCATTGAAAAATACCATTGTCAAAATAAAAAACCGAAGCAAACCTGTTTTTTTATGACGAAAATCATATACTATAAAATATAAGTCTTGTATATTATACACATAGAATATTTGAGGAGGATAATATGTCAGGCAACAATCTCAATATCACAGGCGATATGACTACAGGCGAGGTAACCACCCGGTGGCCATCCACAAAAGAGGTGTTTACCAAACACTTCGGTTCAGGATGTTTTACCTGCCCGGCCTTCGGCGGCGAGCCTATTTCAATGGCATGCGCCATGCACTCAACAGATGTGAATATATTCGTGGGTGAACTGATAGAGTCTGCAAAAAAAGACGAGACGAACAAAAAGTAGAAACAGACCTTCAGATGTGTCGGGGTACCCACCCTTCGGGTGGGTCGGCTCTAAAATCCAATTTCATTATTTCATAAAGCCGCTGCACATCAACACTCTCATTTATTACATTCGCCAATATGTTTATCTGTTTATCTTTTGTATCCTTAAAACAAATAACGCCCTGCTCCGGCAATCCTTTTGCGATTCTAATCTCATTTAAAAATCCTGTCCTGAATTCATCATTATCAAATATGCCGTGAATGTAAGTGCCCCATATTTTGCCATCATTTGACACAGCGCCGTCTTCTATATTGACTGAAACACCACTCCTTTTTGTTATAATTGCAAATGGTTTGTTGCTGCCGATTGTCTCTCCCATATGTATCTCATAACCTTTCACTATTGCATCTTGCATTGCCTCTACCTGATAAGTCCTCTTCTCTTTTTCCAGAGTTGTCTCGACATCCAACACCCCTAATCCCATTGTTTCTTTGCAAAAAGATTCCACGCCGTGCGGGTCTTTGACTATTCTGCCCAACATCTGAAAACCGCCGCAGATGCCTATAACCCTTCCGCCGTTTTCTGCATAACGAATTACTGCATCGGCAATGCCGCTCTTTCGCAGCCATTCCATATCTTCCAAAGTATTCTTGCTCCCCGGAATAATGATTGCATCTGCTCCAGCCACTTCAGCAGGTTCTGTAACATAATGAAGCACAACATCCGGCTCAAATCGAAACGGATCGAAATCAGTGAAATTGGAGATGCGCGGAGGTTTTATAACAGCTATCGTTATCTTTTTCTGACCACTGACCACTGTCCACTGTCCACTGTCTAACACAACCCCATCCTCATCCGGCAGTTTTATATCCTTCAGATACGGCACAACGCCGAAAACCGGCACCCCGGTTTTGTTCTCCAGAAAATCAATGCCTGGCCTTAAGAGCTCAAAATCCCCTCTGAATTTATTTATGATAAATCCTCTGACCCTTTTCCTTTCAGCATGGGTCAAAAGCTCCAACGTGCCTATCAGCGAAGCAAACACGCCGCCACGGTCAATATCTCCAATCAAAACTACCGGCGCATCCACCATTTCAGCCAGTCCCATATTTGCAATGTCGTTTTCGCGTAAATTTATCTCGGCAGGGCTTCCTGCGCCCTCAATGACAATCACATCATGTTTTTCAACCAATCTTCTGTAGCTTTCGATCACATATGTTGCAGCCTCTTTTTTGAACCTGTGATACTCCTGAGCTTTCATATTTCCATAGACCTTGCCGTGGATAATCACCTGACTGCCCATATCCGATGTGGGCTTTAAGAGTATGGGGTTCATG
>CAZVZI010000131.1:2194-5552 GCA_964631455.1 uncultured Thermodesulfobacteriota bacterium
TGTCAACAGCAGGCTCTAACCCTGCCGCCTCTGCCTGAAACGCCTGCGCCCTGCCTATCTCCCCGCCATCCAGTGTTACAAAGGAGTTGAGAGCCATGTTCTGCGCCTTAAACGGCGCAACCTGCAATCCCTGATTTTTAAATATACGACAAAGCGCGGCAACAAGGATGCTCTTGCCAACATGAGAGGCTGTGCCTTGAAGCATGATAGGACGTGCTTGGGATGTAGGAGAAGAAACTTCTGACTCCTGACTTCTTCTACACATCATATCCCCTCGGCGTTATCATTCTGTTATCGGCAACGAATGTGGAAGAATTTCCGATAATCACGATAGTGGTCATGTCTATAAAATCATAGTGTGTCGGCATTTCTTTTAATGTGGTTATTTTTATCTCTTCTTTCTCGCGCGTGACATTTTTGACTATGCCGACAACCGTTGTATCTTTTCTCTGCGATGAGATAATGCCGACAGCCTTTTCAAGTTGCGAGACCCGCGTCTTGCTTTTTGGATTATAGAGGATGATGACAAAGTCTCCTTCCGCCGCCATCTCAAGCCTTTTCTTTATTGTCTCCCACGGTGTCAATAGGTCGCTTAAAGATATGGACGCAAAATCATGCATGAGTGGAGCCCCGAGCAACCCCGCCGCCGCACAAAAAGCTGGAACACCGGGAATAACAGTAATTGGGATTTGGGATTTAAAATCCGAAATAAGTTGAAGCACCAATCCTGCCATCCCGTAAATCCCTGCATCTCCGCTGGAAACAACCGCAACATTTTTGCCCTGTATGGCCAGTTCAACGGCCTTTTGGCATCGGTCAACTTCCTTGGTCATGCTGGTGGAAAAAATCTCTTTGCCCGGGATAGCGCCTTCGATCAAATCAATGTAGGTTTTATATCCTACCACCACATCACAGTTTCCCAGCGTCTCTTTTGCCTTAAAGGTAAGATGCTCCAACCCGCCAGGCCCGATGCCTACAATGCAAAGGGAGCCTTTGCCGCCGCTATTGTCACCCTGCCTATCTTTTGTTTTTTTATCCATATCTTTTTTATCCCTGCTGATTTCAATGCCGCCGGCTCGCACACGCCGCCCACACCCACCTTGCCCATCACAAACCGGGAAAAGCCTGACGGAAGCGGCACATCCGCCAATTCATGATTTGAATAAAAATCTATTTGCAAATTATGTTTTTTGGCAAACTTCAAAAGCCCTCTTTCATTTCTTTTCACATCAATGGATGCAAGATTTCTCACCGATAATGGGGACACATCCCATTTTTTTAAAGTCTCAAGATATGCGCCCTCCACCTCTTGCCGTGCAACACCTCTGTCACAGCCGATGCCGACAACAAAATCCCTTGGTCTTAATAGGATGTAGGATGTGGGATGTGGGGTGCGTGGCAAAGAATGATTATTACTTATAATAACATAGGCATCTGCTTTAAATCGTTTGGCCTGCGAAATAGATTTGTAGAATTTTAAATCCACCTCCCTTCTCCCGCCTCCAACCTTCCTCTTTATTGCCTTCAACCTTTTCTCATCCTCATCAACAAATGCTACTGTTCCACTGTTAACAATAGCTGAATTAACCGCCTTAATCTTTCTTACATCCTCAATTACCAGATTAAATCTTTTTGCAACATCCTCTATGCATGGCAGATTGTTCACATCCGTTGCAGTTGTAATAACAGGTTGCCCGCCTATTATCTTTGCAATATCCTTTGCCAGATTATTTGCGCCGCCCAGATGGCCGGAGAGGAGACTGATAATATATTTTCCTTTCTCATCCATCACAACAACCGCCGGATCTTCCGCTTTGTTTTTCAAAAGCGGTGCAATAGTCCGCACCACAATGCCTACGGCCATTATAAAAACCATGCCGTCGTATTTCTTAAAGACATAACGGACATCCTTCTTGAAATTCTTTGGATTAATAAAAAGATCCGCGTCAATCTTTCGCGAAAGTTTTTGGGCAAGCTGTATGCCGTTTTTTGTGAGGGCAAAGATAGCTGTGTTCATAATTCATATTCATTTGCTTATCGCCTTATTTACCGTTGCGAGGAGTTTATCAGGCATTATAGGTTTCGCAAGCATAGTAAATCCCTGCCCTTTCAAATCCGTTGTCTTTATCATATCTGCGGTGTATCCGCTTATAAAAATAGCCTTTATATCAGGCTGTATCTTTCTTATCTTTTCATAGGCCTCCTTGCCGTGCATCCTAGGCATCATCATGTCAAGGATAAGGAGCTTGATTTGATTGCGATGCTCTTTAAATTTATTTACCGCATCTTCTCCGTTGACAGCCTCTATGACCCTGTAACCGGCTTCTTCAAGTAATATCCTTGTAATCTTTCTAATATCAGCCACATCCTCTGCAATAAGGATCGTTTCCATATTTCCCTTTGGCAGAGCGGCGCCAATAGCCTCTTTCTCTTCATCCAACGTCTCTTCCGTCAGAGGCAGATATATCTTAAATACAGTGCCGCTCCCATGCTCACTGTAGACATGTATATAGCCGTTGTGCTGTTTGACAATGCCGTATGCCATAGATAGCCCCAAACCTGTGCCTTTTCCGGCTTCCTTGGTTGTAAAGAACGGCTCAAATATCCTTGACTGAATATCCTTGGGTATGCCGGAGCCTGTATCTGCAAAGGTTATAAGCGCATAGCTTCCGGGATTGCCGTAACCATGGGCATACATGAATCGATCGTCAAGTTCCGCATGTTCGGCTGATATGGTTATTCCCCCTCCGCCTGGCATAGCATCCCGCGCGTTCGTGGCAAGGTTCAGAAGAACCTGCTCAATCTGCTGGGCTTCCATTTTGACCGTCAGGGGTTTGTCGGTAATATTTGTTTTAATCTCAATGTGCTCGCCGATAATTCTTGCCAGAATTTTTTCAACCTTTTTTATAAGCCCGTTTAAATCAGCGGCTTGGGGGTTTATTGTGTGCTTCCTGCTGAATGCAAGGATGTCTCTGGTAAGATTGGCAGCACTTTGAGCAGCGTCGATAATCTCGCCTACATATTCTTTGACGAGTTCATCGCTTCCTTTCTTCCTAAGCAAGAGAGCTCCGTACCCTATGATAGCCGTCAGCATGTTGCTGAAATCATGCGCAATGCCACCTGCAAGCTCGCCTACTGCCTCCATTTTCTGAGAATGCCTGAGCTGTTCCTCAAGCTTTTTCCGCTCTGTAATATCCTCCACAATCCCATCAATATAAACATTGCCGCCTTTATCTTTTTTGGCTACTGCGCTGAGAGAGCACCAGAATTTACGGCCATTTACTGTCAGAGCCTCCATCTCCTCATTTTTTAAAAAGCCGTCTTTCGTTATCTTGTCGGTAATTTCTTGTCCTCTGTT
>CAZVZI010000132.1:0-5543 GCA_964631455.1 uncultured Thermodesulfobacteriota bacterium
GTGAGAACCGGCAGCCCCGTTGCGTCTATTGATTCAATCTCCGATTTGACAAGATGTAAAATAATATCTATGTCATGGATCATCACATCAAGAATCACATCCACATCGGTTGACCTGTTTGGAAACGGCGAAAGCCTGTGGCATTCTATATACAAAGGATTGTTTACCCTTTCGCCGGCGGCAATGACCGCGGCATTAAACCTCTCAAGATGTCCAATCTGCAAAATCGCCTTTTTATTTACGGCTATCCCGATAAGCTCATCAGCCTCGGCAAGCGTGTTGGTTATGGGTTTTTCCAGAAGACAATCTATGCCCTGCGAAAGAAAATCTTTTGCAATGCTGTAATGAAGGGATGTTGGGACGACAATGCTTACTGCATCCACCTTGTCTTTTGAAAGAATATCATTGTATGAATGGAATGCGCTTGTCTTTAAACCTGACGCAACCGTTTCCGCCTGTTTTCTATCAGCGTCAACAACACCTACAAGCTCTACTTCAGGAATGCCTGCATATTTTTCTGCGTGAAATCTGCCAAGATACCCTACGCCGATAACGGCAACCTTAATCCGCCTGCTCATCTCCCTCCGCCCTTCTTCCGCTTTCTCTGGTGATGCCACGCTTGGAAGCCTTGATAAACCCCAAGAGTTTCGCAACATGGGTTGAATGCCAAAGCTCTCCCTCCAATTTCACAAGAGCATCTTTCAAGCTAAGGCCGCTCCTGAAAAGTATATGATATGCCTTTTTCAGATTATCGATTTCCTCACGTGAAAATCCCTGTCTCCTGAGTCCCACTTTATTCAGGCCATACAATTTTGCCCTGTTGCCAGCTGCCATAACAAAAGGAGGCACATCGTGGGTAATTGCCGAAGCGCCGCCTATGATGGCATAGGCGCCGACATTGGCAAATTGATGAATGGCAACCAGTCCGCCGATTATGGCATGGTCTTCAACCCGGACATGACCCGCCAATGTAGCGGCGTTCGCCATTATAACATTATTGCCTATGATGCAGTCATGGGCGATATGGACATAGGCCATTAGGAAGTTGTTATCTCCTATAATCGTCTTTTTGTTCTCCTTTGTAGTAGCCCGATGGACAGTGACAAACTCTCTTATATCGTTATTGTTGCCGATGATTACCTCGGTTTTTTCGCCTTTGTATCTTATATCCTGAGGCGGCGCGCCTACAGAGGCAAATTGGTGGATTCGGCAGCCTGTTCCGATAGTGGTCCAGCCGTCTATGACCACATGAGAGGCTATGACTGTCCCTTTTCCAATCCTTACATCCTTGCCTATAACCGAATAAGGCCCTATCTCTACATTTTCGCCAATCTCTGCGCCGTGGTGAATTATGGCAGTGGGATGGATTAAATCTTTTTCTTTTTTATCCTTTACAATCATTTATCTGCCCCATTTTTAGATTTAATTCAAAACTCAAATGTCAAAATCTCAAGGGTCTGTTGCCCAAATATATTTATCTCGTCAATTGCTATTTTTTGTGTCATTCCCACGAAAGTGGGAATCCAGAAGTTATTGAATTTACATAAAATAGATTCCCGATAGAAACATTCGGGAATGACATTTGTGGTTTGGGCAACAAGCCGTCAAAACCAAAACGCAAAACCTTTAATGGACATTTTTGAGCGTCAACTAATTACTTGTCCACTATAGTAGCCATCAGTTCTGCTTCGCTAACCAAATTGCCGTCGACAAAGGCCTCTCCCTTAAACGCCCATATTGAGCCCCTTTGCTTTGTCACCTCCAGCACAAGCTCCAGCCTGTCCCCCGGCAGCACCGGCTTGCGGAATTTTGCCTTGTCTATGCCCATGAAATAAACCGCCTTATTCGCCACACCAGTGGACTTGAATGCCAGTATACCGCCTACCTGCGCCATTGCCTCTATTATTAAAACGCCAGGCATTATGGGGTGCCCTGGAAAATGTCCCATAAAAAATGGTTCGTTCATGGTGACATTTTTTATGCCCTTGGCCTTCTTTCCTGCCTCAAATTCCACAACCTTGTCCACCAAAAGAAATGGATAGCGATGCGGCAGGATTTTTAAAATTTCATTGATATCAATCATAGAACCCCCTTGATTAGAGTCAAAGAGTCAGAGTATCAGAGAGTCAGAATAAAAACTGTGGCTCTTTAACTCTTTGACTCTTTGATTCTTTGATTCTCTGACTCTATCTTTTCTATCTTCTTCTCAAGTTCCAAAAGCACCTTCCGCATTTCGGGAAGCTTTGCGAATATGTTTTGGGCTTTGAGCCATTCCCGGTGCGGTATTGCCGGACTGCCTGAAAAAACCCCTTTTGCCGTAATGTCCTGCGCAACGCCGGATTGCGAGCCGATGATGACATCGTCGCCTATCTCTATATGCCCTACAACGCCGACCTGTCCGGCCAGAGTTACCCTGTTGCCTATCTTTGTAGAGCCGGCTATGCCTGCCTGAGCAATTATTACAGAGTCTTCTCCGATTGTAACATTATGGGCTATCTGCACTAAATTATCTATTTTCGTTCCTCTGCCTATAACAGTTTCTCCCAGTGTTGCTCTGTCAATGGTAACACATGCGCCAATTTCCACATCATCTTCAATCCGGACAATGCCCACCTGCGGTATCTTATGATACCTTGCCCCGTCCTTTGCAAAGCCAAATCCGTCGCTGCCGATGACTGAATTGCAGTGAGCGATAACCCTGTTTCCGATACGGCATCTTTCTCGAACAGAAACATTTGAATATAAAATTGTATCATCGCCTACGCGCGCGCCCCTGCCTATAAAAACACCGGGATAAAGCGCAACTCTGTCGCCTATCACAGCATCCTCATCTATAAACACATGCGGGTATATTGAAACAGATGAGCCTATTTCAGCGGTGTAATGAATATACGCGCCGGGGTGAATGCCGTTATACGACAAAGGCGGAGGGTTGAAAAGAGCCAGCAATTTCGCAAAGGCAAGATATGGGTTCTTGACATAAAGAAAATTCTTGCCTACCTGCGCTTTCACGTCGGGCGAAACAATAAATGCAGAGGCCTTAGCTGTTGAAATCATGGCAATATATTTCGGATTGGCAATAAAGGTTATATCCCCTTCTCCTGCATTGTCTATCCCTGCCACTTTGGAAATGGCTATATTCTCATCTCCGGCAATATCGCCTCCGACAAGGCCGGCCAATTCCTTAAGTGTTTTGTTTTGCATTGCGCCCGGCTTCATTTTTTTTCTTTTTTCTCTTTTTTACGCTCGGCATCATAGACTTTTATAAGATCGGCGGTCAGGTCTGCTTCAGGCGGGCCGTATATCAGCCCCTGCAGTTCAAATAAAAAGGTATAGCCCTTCTCCTTTGCCATGGGTTTGGCAAGCTCTATCAGGTCTTTTATGATTACGGTCTTTTTTTCCTGTTCCCTTCTTTTAAGGTCGTCATTCGACTGCAAATAAAATCTCTGAAATTCCTGCATCTTGGCCTGCAATTCTTTCTGTTTTTGCTCCCTCATATCCTCGCTCCACACGGCCCTCTTTTTTTCAACCTCCTCATTGAGCTTTTTAAGCTCTTCCTGTTTTGCATCCACTTGCTCCTGCCTTTTCTTGGTTTCAATCTCAAGCTCGGCAATAGCCTCCTTGCCTGCAGAACACTCATTTAATGCCTTCTGGAGATTGATATACCCAATCTTCAACTCCGCCGCCATTGCCGCGCCTGAAAATATGACGGCAGCGATAATTGCCATAATGCCAATCTGTAGTTTTTTCATGTTTCTCTCCTTTTAGAATAAGGTTGAGGCTAAGGTCAAGGTTGAAAAAAACAAAAGGTCTTTTCTTAACCTCAGCCTTGACCTTAACCTGTTTTAGAACACCGTCCCTATGGTAAACTCCCACTGGCTGGCCTTTTCGTCATCTCTCCTGTTCAAATTGCGGCCCCATTCCAGCCTGAGCGGCCCAACCGGAGAAAACCAACGTATGCCTATTCCTGCGGATGTCCTTATATCGCCGAGATCTATATCGCCGTTATACGCATTGCCTGCGTCATAAAATATAAGGCCCTTTACCTTTTGCTCAGTTACGAGTGGGAAGAGATATTCAAAATTTGCATATGCCTCTTTATCGCCGCCTATAATATCATTTGTTGTGGGATCTCTTGGGCCTACGCTCCTTGTCTTAAATCCCCTTATGGTATTTATCCCGCCGAGATAAAACCTTTCATATACAGGGATAGCTTTGCCTCCAAAGCCTTGAACATATCCGATTACGCCATGTGTGACGAATGTGGTATCCCAAAACAGCGGAAAATATTTCACCCCTTCGGCGATATATTTAACAAAATTATTATCTCCGCCGAGCGGCCCGCCTGCAAACTCAACTGCAAGAGATGTTACAGACCCCTCTGTGGGGAAAAAGGCATCGTCCCTTGTATCCCGCTTAAGCACAGCGTCTATGCTGCTGGTGGTCTTCTTGCCTTCCTGGTCTTTTATAAGTTGAGCCGCGTCCGGCGACACATCTTTGACCGTAACATCTTCCAGTTTGTAGGTCAGATATCCTCTGACATCCCTTTCATAAACAGGAAATCCCAATCTTACATCAAAGCCATAACTGCCTCTGGTAAAATCAGGATACTCCCTGTTCACTTTAAACAGGTCAACTCCGGCAGAAATAGGTTTGTCAAAAAGCCACGGCTCGGTAATGCCAAGCTGGTATCTCTCGCTTTTAGAGCTTAGAGTCCCCGAAAGGTCAAGTTTAAGCCCGGTGCCGAGGAAGTTGCTCTGCGATATGGACGCAGTGCCTATAATCTTGTCAACAGAACTATAACCGACCCCTGCTGAAATAGAGCCGGTCGGCCTCTCTTTTACATCCACATTCAGAACCACCTTGTTATCAGAACTTCCCGCCTGAGGCGCAATATTCACCCTTTCAAAATACCCCAATCTGTTCAGGTTGTTTCTGCTCCTCTTCATGTCAGTGGATGAAAAAAGCTCGCCCTCTGAAAGCTCAATCTCTCTTCTTATAACCTTATCCCTGGTATTGACATTGCCGGAAATGTTTATTTTTTCTATATATACCAATTCCCCTTTCTGAATATCAAATGTAATATCAGCCTTTTGTTCCTTTTCATCTATGCCGGTAACGGGATTGATATTAACATTGGCGTATCCTTTATCGCCGTAAACATCGTTCAATCTGGAAATATCTTCAGTAAGTATCTTTCTGCTGAATATCTCCCCGGACGTTGTCTTGACCTTTTCCATCAACTCGCTTTTTGTGGTAAGTATATCGCCCTTTATGTCTATATTTCCGATCCTATACTGCTCTCCTTCAACCAACGCTATGCTGATAAAAAACCACCTCTTATCGCTGCTTAAAGAAACCAGATGGTCTGTTATGCTGGCATGTATGTAGCCGTTATCATAATAATGCGCCATTATCTTATTGAGGTCGTTTTGAAATACAGCCTCGTCATAAACCCCTGCCTTTGTCATAAAGGAAAAAAAGCCTGCCTCGCTTGTATCCATTATATCCTTTATCTTGCCCTCTTTATATGCCTTGTTGCC
>CAZVZI010000133.1:0-5535 GCA_964631455.1 uncultured Thermodesulfobacteriota bacterium
CTGCAGGGCGAAGATAAAAACCGTTGGATTGTCAAATTCCCGGAGAAAGATGAAAACTGGAAACTCCGATGGACAGAGGCCTTTATTGATAAAAAGGCGGATGTCCGCATCGGCCACCTTGCCTACACCAAACAAAATGTAATAAGGCAGGCGTTCAAGATATTTGGGGAAGAGTATGGATGGGGAGGAAGAAACGGGCTCCGGGATTGCTCCAGTTTTATTAAAGATGTATTTGCGACAATGGGTATAAATCTCCCAAGGCACTCCAGCCACCAGGCTGCAGCCGGGCAGGTTCTGCTGGATATTGACAAATCAGCTTCCCCTGAGGATATAAAAAAGGCGCTGGACTTAGCGGTGCCCGGCATAACGCTCTTTGGCCTAAACGGCCACATAATGATTTATCTGGGCAATATAAACGGAAACTATTATACCCTTCACCAGCTTTTTGGCTACCATGATAAAGATGGGTTTAGGACAGTAAACAAGGTTGTGGTAACGAATCTTGAGCTTGGCAAAGGCTCAAAGATGGGAGCAATAAGGGAACGGCTACGGAGTGTAAATCTTCTGGTTCCGGACGGAGCGAATTGATGAGGATAGTTATCAGTTATCAGTTATCGGTTATCAGTTTTTGTTTTTTACTGTTCACTGTCTCTTTCGCCGCCGACCCACTGAAAACCAAGAGCGAGGTTATAAACAAGGAGAAGCGGCTGGAATCTCTCAAAAGAGAGCTTATAGAAAAAAAGAAAAGTTTAGAGTATAATGTTAAAAAAGAATATGCTATCCTTGGCGAAGTGGAAAGACTTGATAAGTCTTTATCTAAAAAAGAGGATGAGTTGGCGGATATAGACGGCAGTCTTATGAAATTAAAACAAAAAACTCAAGATGTGGATGGCCGTGTCGTGGAACTACAGCAGGACAAAGAAAGGCTATCTGGACTTCTGAAACAAAGACTGGCCGCAATGTATAAGATGAAAAAAGGGGGTATAATGCAATCCCTTTTTTCATTCAATCCTGTGAATGACCTTGATAGAAGATATAAATACATCAATAAGATAGTGGAATACGATGGCGGCCTGTTAAAAGAATACGAAGAGAATCAATTGCTTTTAGAGACAGAAAAACAACGGCTTAAAGAATTTGAAATTGAAATGCTTTCATTAAAAGATGAGATTAAGCATAAAAAGAATGAAGCAGAAGAGGAAAAAGATAAAAAGAGGATAATTTTAAAAGACATAAAAAAACAAAAAGGCACGCAGATTGCCGCAATACGGGAAATGGAAGATGCGTCTAAGGAGCTTCAGTCATTTTTAGACAGGTTCAGGAAGGATACGTTCAGGAACGATACGGCTGAAAATGCCATAAACAGCCATAATGTCGGTTTTGCCGCCATGCGGGGACATCTGCCCATGCCTGTGGAAGGAAAGGTTGTTTCAATATACGGGAAGGTAGAACACCCCAAATTTCATACAATAACTTTTAATAATGGAATAGAAATAGCTGCGAATATAGGAACAGAGGTCAGATCCGTATACAATGGCCGGATTGCATACTCAGGATGGTTCAGAGGTTATGGAAAGGTTGTGATTGTAGAACACGGCGGCGGTTATTATACCCTTTTTGCCCGTCTCTCAAAGATTGTAAAGGACATTAATTCTACTGTGGAAAAAGGCGATGTGCTCGCGCTTGTGGGCGACACCGGATCAATCAAAGGGCCGCATCTGTATTTTGAGGTAAGGCAAAAGGGAATTCCGCTGGACCCGTTGAATTGGGTGGCTTATAATACAAAATAAAAAGCAGTTCATAGTCCTTAACTTATGGCTTATAGTAAAAACCATGAGATATGAACCATGGGCAAAACAGGAGGGTTAAATTGTATGTTGAAAATAACTGGGGGGAAAAGGCTTATTACGTTGGCTGGAATAGCAGTAGTAGTAAGTATTTTTTTATGGGGCATAAATCACAGGGTCGCCGCCATACCTGCCGCGGCATATGAAAATATAAGACTATTTACAGATGTCCTTTCTGTTGTGCAGGACAATTATGCAGAGGATGTTGACCAGAAAAAACTTATCTATGGCGCAGTAAAGGGGATGCTTCAAGGGCTTGACCCCCATTCTTCTTTTATGGCCCCGGAGGAATATAAAGAAATGCAGGTTGAGACAAAGGGGAGTTTCGGGGGCATCGGCATAGAAATAGGCATAAGGGACGGCATGCTGACGGTTGTTGCGCCGATTGAAGATACGCCGGCCTTCAGGGCGGGAATAAAGGCAGGAGACAGGATAGTAAAGATAGATGAAAAATATACCAAGGATATGAGTATAAACGACGCTGTAAAGCTAATGAGGGGTCCGAAAGGCGCAAAGGTTAGCATCTGGATACTCCGGGAAAGCTGGAAAGACCCGCAGGAATTTGCCATTACCAGGGATGTTATTATGGTCAAGAGCGTCAAATATAAGTCTCTTGAAGACGGGTTTGGTTATATCCGTATTGCACAATTCCAGGAAAAGACCACAAATGATCTTGAAGATGCTTTGAACAAGCTCGGCTCTAAAGATGGAAAACTTAAAGGGCTTATCCTGGATCTAAGAAATAACCCAGGCGGGCTTCTGCAGCAAGCCGTAGAGGTGTCGGATAAATTTTTGGATAGCGGATTAATCGTCTACACAAAGGGAAGAGCCCCCGGCCAGGATATGAGATTTGAAGCCAGAACCGAAGGCACCCACCCGCAATATCCCATGATTGCCCTGGTTAATGGCGGAAGCGCAAGCGCATCAGAGATTGTAGCAGGCGCCTTGCAGGACCATAAAAGGGCGGTGATACTGGGAACACAGACATTTGGCAAAGGCTCTGTACAAACTATTATGCCGTTAAGCGACGGCTCGGCTATAAGGCTTACCACCTCTAAATACTATACGCCGTCAGGAAGGTCCATCCAGGCCAAGGGCATAGAGCCTGACATAGCAGTGGGGGATGTCGCGGCAACAAACCATATAAAAGAAAAAGACCTTGAAAGACATCTTGAGGCAGAGGGAGGCGCGCCTCAAAAACCTGAAAAGGAAAAGAAAATAAAGGTGGAAGAAAAGGCTGAAAAAGAAAAGGAAGAAAAAGAGGATATCCAGCTTAAGAGGGCATTGGATTACTTGAAGAGCTGGTATATATTCCAGGGAACGGTTCAAAAGCCGTCGTAAGACGCAACCATGGCAAAGAAAGGAAATGTACAAAGGAGGGCTTTGTTAAAAAAGGCTCTCTTTATTTTTGGAATAGCGCTGGTTTTTTCCATTATTACAATAGTGGGATTTATTCTGTATTCAGGCGCCCCTTTACCACCCGCTCAAACGGCAAAGATAGAAAAGATAGAAAAACCTCCCGCCATAGGCGTACCGCCCTCAAGGCCTCATACATTAAGGCCGCGGGTTGCAATAGTTATTGATGACATGGGACAGGATATGAAGCCGCTCCGTGATTTGTTAGAGATGGATGCGCCTATATCCATTGCTGTATTGCCTTTTTTACCCCATTCAAAAGATACCGCAGAACAAGCTCACACAAGAGGGCGAGAAGTCCTGCTGCATCTCCCTATGGAGCCAAAGGATTCTCATAATAATGACCCTGGTGAAGGGGCGGTGTTCACCAATATGTCTGAAGCTCAAATTGCTTATGAAGTTAAAAGAGATATCGACGCAGTTCCGTATATCAAAGGTATAAACAACCACATGGGCTCAAGGTTTACCGAGGATGAAAAGCTGATGCGCATAGCTCTGAAGGCGGCAAAGGCCAACAATCTGTTTTTCCTTGACAGCAAAACCACCGGCAAATCTACTGCATACAGGGTGGCAAAGGAAATGGACATCAAAGCGGCAAGCAGGCAGGTGTTTTTGGATAATAAAGAAGACGTAAATTATATAAAAGGACAGATACTTGAGCTTATAGAAATTGCAAAAAAAAGAGGGGGCGCAATCGCCATAGGCCATCCTCATCCATCTACAATTGCAGCGCTGAAACAAATGCTTCCCCGGCTCAATCAAGATGTGGATATCGTGGCCGTCTCTTCGCTGATTGACAGCATAAAGGAATAATGGTAAAAAATACCGTGAAGTTTCATAGGTCTTATAGGTCTTATGAGACCTATAACTTACGGAGGTTTTGATGAGCATTCTTGTTGTCGGTTCTGTTGCGTTCGATTCGGTTGAAACACCGTTCGGAAAGGCGGATAATGTGTTGGGCGGCTCTGCCACATATTTTTCCACTGCCGCCAGTTATTTTTCCGAGGTTAAGCTGGTGGCCGTTGTGGGCGAGGATTTCCCGGATGAGCATGTTGCTTTTTTGAAAAACAAAGGCGTGGATGTAAACGGCTTGCAGAGGACGGCTGGAAAAACATTCCGCTGGCAGGGACGGTATGACTATGACCTGAACGAGGCGCATACCCTTGCGACACATCTGAATGTGTTTGAAAGATTTAGGCCTGAGATACCGGCGACCCACAGAAAATCGCCGTATGTGTTCCTTGCAAACATCGACCCTGATATCCAATGGAATGTCCTTGAGCAAGTCGAAAGACCGAAATTCGTTGCATGCGATACAATGAATTTCTGGATAGAAGGCAAGCCCGATGCGCTAAAAAGACTTTTATCAAAGGTTAATTTGTTTGTTTTAAATGAAGGCGAGGCAAGGGAGTTTGCCAAAGAACCCAATCTGGTAAAAGCCGCAAAACAGATTCTTTCATACGGCCCAAAGACGCTCATAATAAAACGCGGAGAATATGGCGCGCTGATGTTTAACGGCAACTCCGTATTTTCCGCGCCGGCTTATCCCCTGGAATCAATATTTGACCCGACAGGCGCAGGAGACAGCTTTGCCGGCGGCTTAATGGGGTATCTTGCAAATACAGACAACACAAACGAATCAAATATCCGGCAGGCTATCATCTTCGGCAGCGTCATGGCCTCTTTCAATGTGGAGGATTTCAGCCTGAACCGGATGAAAACCCTGACACTAAAGGAGATACACGAAAGATATAAAGAGTTTAAGCAATTGACCCATTTTGAGGATATATGATAAAAGACAGGCAATGGGTTAAAGGAGATACTATGATTCGGAAGTCAGGATTTGGAAGACTGCTTACTGTTTACTGCTTACTGCTTGCTGTTTTCACCGGCTGCGCCGCTTCTAACACAAGCCGAAAAGAAGATGCCGCAATACATTATAGGGTCGGCATTGTTCATCTTAACGAAGGAAATATTCCGGAGGCGCTGAAGGAGCTGACAGCCGCAGTAGAAACATATCATGACGACGTTGCATTTCACAATGCCTTAGGCCTTGCATATTTTGCAAAGGGCATGAATGATGACGCGATAAAACATCTGAAAGAGGCAGTAAAGATAAACCGGAAATTTTCCGACGCCCATACAAATCTGTCGGCTGTTTATCTTGAGAAAAAAGAGTGGGATACGGCCATATCGGAGGCAAAACTTGCATTAGCCGATGTTTTTTATACTACTCCGGAATTTGCCTATTTCAATATGGGACGCGCCTATT
>CAZVZI010000134.1:0-5459 GCA_964631455.1 uncultured Thermodesulfobacteriota bacterium
CGAATTTTGTTATTAGGGCGTGGATGGTTTGTTTGAAGGTATTGATATCAGACATGATATGAAAACCTTTTAACGACGGCTTTATCTTTTACCGTCTTTATCGGCTCTGGTCTTTGAAAGGGTTCTTCCCAGTCTCATGCCCAGTATGCCTGCGATTGCAAACCCGGCCCAGCTCATAACAGGCGCGCCCCAGAAGACAGGGCCTCCGCCGTCTGTTGTGGCAAGAAATGATGCGCCGATGATAAGGGCGGCGATAATCATTCCGAGTGTAACCCTGTGCCCGAGGGCATCAACCTCATCGGACAGTATTTCCAGTTTGTGATGCACAAAGCCGATTTTTAATTCTTCGTGTAAGGTTTTGTCCAGAACAGAATGAACCTGATAAGGCATATCCGCTGCAATCTCTACAAAACCGCCGAGCTTCTCTTTACCCTTTTCGTAGAGCCTTTTCGGCGAAGCCTTTTCCTTTATCATCCACTTGTAGATGAGCGGCTTTGCCACCTCCCACATATTGATATCAGGATATATCTGCCTGCCTACGCCTTCCATTATCACCATGGATTTCTGCAAAAGGAGCAGGTTCGGCTGAAGCCTCATCTGAAAACGTCTTGCCGTGCGGATAAGCTTCATGATGAGGCCGGACATATTTATCTGCTCCAGCGTGCGTCCGAACACAGGCTCGCAAATATCCATGAGCGCCTCCTCAAACTCGTGGATGTCGATATTCTTTGAAATGAGCCCCATTTCCAGATGCACCTGAGCCATGCGGCGATAATCCTGCCGCACCAGATGAAACAGCATATTGGCGAGATATTTTCTCAAATTTTCATCAATCCTCCCCATGATGCCGAAATCAAGATAGATAATCGTGCCCTCAGGGCTTGCAAAGATGTTTCCCGGATGCAGATCCGCATGGAAAAATCCGAATTCAAATACTTGTTTAAAAAACGCCCTCACGCCGTTTTCCGCGATCTTTTTTACATCCAGCCCCTGCGCCTTTATCTTTTCAGCCTCGTCCAGCGGCGTGCCGTAAATCCGCTCCAGCGTCAGCACCTCGCTTGTTGTGTAATCCCAGAATACACGCGGTATCCTGACCATTGGGTCGCCTTTAAACATCTTTGTAAATTTCATCGCATGAGAGCCTTCTACGGTAAAATCCTGCTCCTTATAAATAATCCTTGCAAATTCTTCCACCACCTCCATAGGCCTGTATCTCTTTGCCTGCGGCACATACCTGTCCAGAAGATAGGCGATGGTATGCATTACAGAGATGTCCGACTCTATGATTTTATCAATGCCGGGACGCTTTACCTTTATAGCCACTTCCTGGCCGCTGGGCAGGGTCGCATAATGAACCTGCGCAATGGATGCGGATGCGCAGGGCGTTTGCTCAAAGGTTTTAAATTTTTCATGAAGCGGAGCCTTAAGCCCATGCTCAATAACCTTTTTTGCTTTTTCAAAGGGAAATGGAGGGACAGCGTCCTGAAGTTTTTTAAACTCCTCAACCCAATCCGGTGGCAGAAGGTCTGCGCGTGTGGATGCCACCTGGCCTAATTTTATAAAGGTAGGCCCAAGCTCCTCCAGCACAAGCCGCACCCTTTCCGGTGTGCTCAATTCCCTTTTCGGCCTTCTGAAAAACAAGAGCCTTTCAAAGGCAGAGAGAAACGGAAATAGCTTGAGCTCCTTTACAAGCCAGCCAAAACCATACTTGATGAGAATGACGACTATTCTGTGAAGCCTGCGGATATTTTGATAAGTTCTCGTTTGCATAAAGTTATATTCCCGCACCCTTTGCAGCAGCCACACTCGGCTGCTGCTGGCTTATGCAGTGGAGCGTGCCAAGGCCATAGACCAAATCGGAACAGTTTATTCCAACAATTTTGCGGTCGGGAAATTGCTGCCGGATAATGTCCAATGCCTGTGCGTCGTTTTTATGGCCGAAAACCGGAACCAGCACAAGTGTATTGCCTATATAAAAATTTGCGTAACTTGCAGGCAGTCTCCCTTCTTCATCTCCTATGGCTTCCGGCATAGGCAGTTTTATCACATTCAGCTTGTTGCCGTTTTGATCTTTTGCGCTCTTAAGTATTTCGTAATTCTCATGGAGTCTGGGAAAATTTATGTCGTTTCTATTTTCCTCATAGGCACAGAGCACGGTGGTTGGATTTACAAATCTTGCGATGTCGTCTATGTGCCCGTCCGTATCGTCTCCTTCTATGCCGTTTTTCAGCCAGATGATGTGTGATACGCCGAGATATTCCACGAGATATTCTTCTATCTCGGATTTATTCAAATGGGGGTTTCTGTTTTTATTGAGCAGGCACTGCTCGGTTGTGAGGAGCGTCCCTTTTCCGTTTACATCTATGGAGCCGCCTTCCAGCACAATGCCCGGGGTGAAGCAGGGGATATTCATGCTCCGGTTGATAAATTCGGGGATATGGGTATCCGGTGAATATCCAATGGCTCATGGCAAGCCCTTTGTCGCCAACCAAAAATATCGGGCCGTAATCCCTGAACCATACATCCGCGTACTCATACACATGAAATGCAATTTCATCAGGGTTTGTTCCGCTATGCTTTAAAATATCATGCGCTCTCTGTTTCAGGGCCTCGTCTTTTACAAAGAGGTTTACTTTTTCGCTGTGCTGTAAGGTTTTGATTATTTCGCCGTAAATCTTTTCCACCTTTTCCACCCGGTCTGGAAAGGTTATTGGGTCGTGCGGCCATGAAAGCCATATTGCATCATGCCTTTCCCATTCAGCAGGCATGGAGTAGCCAAGTTTTTTCGGTGTGTTTACTGATTCCTTAATCATGATTGCTTGCAAATAGGCTGGTAAGTATCCGGCCTTCTGTTATTTAAAAACCCCCATCCCTCGCGGATCCTTTTATTCATGTTTAAATCCACTTTTACTACGAGAGCCTCTTCTTTTTCATGGCTTGCCTTTTTGAGAACCTTTCCAAAGCTGTCAGAGACAAACGAGCCGCCCCAGAATTGAAGTTGCTCTTCCTCACCAACTCTATTCACTGCCGCCACATGAACGCCGTTGGCTACGGCGTGGCCGCGCTGCACTATCTCCCATGCGCTGTGCCAGTCGCCGTCTTTTGAGGTATGTCCTTTTATCCAGCCGATGGCCGTGGGATAAAAAATTATGTCTGCGCCCATGAGCGTGGCTATCCGCGCGGCCTCAGGCATCCACTGGTCGTAGCAGATAAGCACAGCTATTGCGGCGAACTTGGTTTTATAAACCTTATAGCCCATATCGCCGTCTTTAAAATAATTTTTTTCATAAAAGAGCGGGTCAAAGGGGATGTGTACCTTGCGATATGCGCCCAAAATACTTCCGTCCGCGTCTATGGTCACGGCGGTGTTGTAATAGCTGCCGTCCTTAGCTTTTTCAAACAGAGGGACGATAATTACGATGCCGAGTTCCTTTGCCAATTGCGAAAAAAGATTTACCGTATCTCCGGGTATAGGCTCCGCAAACCCTGCCGGATCAAGCCTTTCGTATTGGGGGAAATATATTGTGCTGAAAAGTTCCTGAAGGCAGATAATCTCTGCGCCCTGTGCTGCAGCCTTCCTCACAAGCGAAACGGTCTTCTTAATGTTCTCCGGTATATTTTTTGTAACCGCTGTCTGGATAAGACCTAGTGTAACTTCTTTTTTCTCATTCATAAAAAACACCTTATGACCTTTTCTCCAACTCCGCAATCCTCTTTTCCAGTTTATCCACCTTTTCCCTTGCTACCTGCGCCATCTTTTCTATTATCTCGATGTCGTCTTTTGTGGCGACCTTGCATTTTTCCAAAAGCCTTTCTACAACTTCCTGCATCTCCCTGTCAACCTTTTCCTTGCCTGCCTTGGCAGCGGCAATAAGCTCCCTTACAGCCTTTACACCTTCTTCCACCAATTTGTTCTCTATTGTTTCTTTTGGCGGAAGACCTGCCTCTTCCGGCGATTTAGCCTCCTTGCCCTCGCTTGCAAGCTCATTCAAAGCGTCCTTTACCCTTTTCTCCAGGCCAATCCCGATAAGAATGGCCTTGTCTAATATGTCGGTCATGATTTACCTCCTGCTGATTTTACAGATTGTAAGATTCATTGTGTCAATAACGCTGCTCCCGTGTATTCCTTTCCTGCCTTACCCCAATACCACCCATTGCAAAACCCCTGCGGGCTTGTCTCTTTAAGCAAGGCAAGACCTTCTTCAGGCCCTACAATTCCATAGAGTCTTTTTCTGAATACATCAACAATTCTTTTTGTACGCTGATACTGCGGAGAAATCCTTATGGCATTTACGCCGATGGCCTTTAAATCCTCAATCACCTCCACAAGCGTATAGGTCAATGCGCTCAGAACGGATGTTCCGTTGATGGTGAAGGTCGGCTCGCCGTCAATTGTCTTTAATAAGATTCCGTCCGGATGCTGCTTGCAGTGATATTGGCAGTTTGATTTATTCAGGCCGTATTTCCTTGATGTGTAGCATCTCCAAGAAAACGCAAGCGGCGCTTTGCCGTGGGCAAAGACCTCTGCATCGATGTTTGTATTTTGAATGCAGTAATTTACGGAATCCCTTGAAAGCTCTACAGGAAAGACAATTCTTTTTACCCCGATACCCTTGAGGAATTCAATGGAAGGCACATTGTATGTTGTAATATGCGGACCTGCAATAATTGAATTCGGAGTTCGGAGTTCGGAGTTCGGAGTTAAAATATTAAATACGCTCATGTCATTTGCCTCAATTGAAAAGGGAAGCTGTGCAATATCCCGCACCAGTTTTAATTCATCCTCATTACTCACAACTGCAAGGCTTGAAACTACAACTTCTTTGCCGGCCTTCTCCAGCTTCTTGCCAACAACCTCTATGTCTTTAACACTCAGCCCTCTCTTTTTTGCGCACACCACCTCACCAAGATATACCCTGTCCACAGGCATATCCGCCGCTTCATCATAAAATCTCAAAAGCTCATCTTTTTTCCAGTCAAAAAGGACCGGCCCGAGCGTTAGCTGCATAATTGAATCTACCCCTTAAGCATTTCAAAGATTCTTCTTGCTTCTTGCTTTACTGTTTCTTTATCTTTACCCTCTATATTTTCTATCACAAAATCAGCAAATTTTCTTTTTTCTTTTAACGGCATCTGGGATGAGATGCGGTTTTTTGCCTCGTCTCTGGCAAGGCCATCCCGTTTCATCAGACGTTCCATCCGGGACTTTTCATCCGCATATACTACAATAACCTTATCCATTTTTTCATGTAATCCTACCTCTATTAAAAGCGCAGCGTCAATGACAATAAGGGCTTTTGGCTCTCTGCTCTTTATAGCTAAAATCCTTTTATTTATATCCTCCAATATCCTTGGATGGGTAATCTGTTCAAGTTTATTTCTGAGTTTCGGATTAGAAAAGACAATATTGCCGAGAGCCTTGCGGTTTACGGTCTTATCCGGATTGAGAATCCCTTGGC
>CAZVZI010000135.1:0-704 GCA_964631455.1 uncultured Thermodesulfobacteriota bacterium
TTAAAAAGTCTCTCACTCATACATCCCCCTCCTTAAGCGCAAAAGGCTTAATGGAAATATCACTGCTCCAAACGTGAAAATAATCAGAAGCTTTGGCCATAGCACCTTGAGTCCGACCCCTTTGAGAAAAATCCCAAGGACTATCTCCATATAATAGCGGACAGGGCTCAGGAGGGAAAGATACTGCATGGCAGACGGCATACTTTCTATGGGCACCGTGGTGCCTGAAAGGAAGAGCACCGGAAATAGTATAAAAAACGATATGAGGAGGGCCTGCTGAAGGTTTCTCGACAGTGTTGATACAAAAACCCCCATCCCCATGCTGGTAAAGAGGAAGATGGTGGAGGCAAGAAAAAATAGAGAGAGGCTCCCCTTAATCGTCAGTCCAAAACCCACTGTGGCTATAAAAAGGCTTGGGAATAATGCCAACTCCGCAATAGTAATCGTCGGGAGGAGTTTTGCAATTATAATCTCGTGGCTCCTTAAGGGGGTAAGCATAATCTGCTCGATCGTGCCGATTTCTTTTTCCCTTACCATAGTAGCTGCCGGATGAATCATCCCTACCATAATCCCTGCCAGGACTATCATGGAGATAATCATAAAGTAACGAAACTTAAGTTCAGGATTATACCAGACCCGTATCCTCGGCTCTACCTCAGGGAATTCTCCTGCCATACCATTTTTCATCAAAAATTCCTTTGTCG
>CAZVZI010000135.1:714-5451 GCA_964631455.1 uncultured Thermodesulfobacteriota bacterium
AATCCTTCAATAATGGCAGTGGCATATCCCCTGGCAGTATTTGCAGTATTGGAATTTGTGCCGCTTAGGATAATCTGAATATCTCCTGTCTTCCCTTTCTGGACAGCAGTTGAAAAATCCAATGGGATGAATAACCCCATATCGACCTTCCCGGAATCGAGAAGGGAGTCCATCTCCTTTAAACTCGATATATAAAGGGCTTTTGTAAAATTTTCTGTGGCGGTAAACTTCTCCACGAGCCGTTGGCTCAACTGACTCCTGTCCATATCGTAGACTGCCATGTGGAGGTTTTTGACCTCAAAGCTCAGCGCCATGGTGCACATGACCACCTCAATGGTATATGTCCAGAGTATCAGGACGATGAGCATCCTGTCTCTTTTGAACTGGAGAAACTCCTTCTTTATTGCAGCCAAAAGCCTCTGCATCATGCCACCTTCTTTTTAAACCTGAGGCTCGCCAGAACGAACAGCACAGCCGCGTAAACCATAAGAAACGAAACATTCCCCCACAGATATTCCAGTCTCACACCTTTTAAAAACAGGTCCCTGCTTATGTCGTTAAAATAGCGCGCAGGGAAAAAGTAGGTATAAAGCTGCATCATGTAGGGCATTGTTGCAATTGGGAAAAGAAAACCTGAAAACAAAAATGATGGCATAAGGGTAACTATCAAAGAGAGGAGCATGGCGCCCAGTTGCGTCCTTGTAATGGTAGATACAAAGAGGCCGATACCGACTGTAGTCAAGACATAGATGAGGGATGCGGATATAAGTAGAAGCAATGACCCCTTAAATGGAATCTGGAACCAGAGAGTGCCAGTGGCAAGGATTAAGAGCATCTCGCCAAATGCGATAATACCATAGGGAATCGTCTTTCCTAAGATAAAGAGGGCTGGGCTTATAGGCGATACATAGACCTGCTCAATGGTCCCCCTCTCTTTTTCCCTGACAACAGCCAGGGCTGTAAGCATGGGTGGAAATGCCATGAGCAACACTGCAAAGAGTCCGGGCACGATGTAATTGACGCTCTTCATCGGCGGGTTATACCATACCCTTGGAACAACACCTACCAGATGCCTTTGTTGAACCCCTTGTTGGTTCAGATATCTCTCCATTAAATCCATGGAATAGAAATTTACAATGGCTGCTGCATAGCTTGATACGATCATGGCTGTGGCTGAGAAAGAGCCGTCAACAATGATATGGAGGCTTGTCTTCTTAAAAGAGTTTACGTCTCTTGAAAAATTTGGCGGAATAACGATGGCTATAGCAGCCTTTCCCCTGTCCAGTATCTCATCAATCTCTTTGGCAGAGTTGAGATAATATCTGGGGATGAAGTATCCGCTTCCTGAAAATGCCTCTATGAGCCTCCTGCTCTCCTGTGTCCTGTCCTGGTCGTAGACGGCCATGGTTATATCCTCCACATCGAGGGATATGGCGTATCCAAAGAGAAAGAGCATCACCAGAGGCAGGAATATGGCAGTGCCGAGGGTAATCGGATCCCTCAGTATTTCCTTTGCCTCCTTTTTTATAAGGGCGGGTAATATCATGCGCTCCCCTCCATAACCCGCATAAAGATATCTTCAAGGGAGTCTGTATTGTAAATGGACTTAAGCCTTTCCGGCGCATCCAATGCTAAAATCCTCCCCTGGTGGAGAAAGGCTATTCTTGAGCAGGCCTCAACTTCAGATAGGTAGTGGGTCGTCACAAAGACCGTTGTTCCTGATTTTGAAAGGAGACCTATCATCTCCCAGAATGCACTTCTGGATGCAGGGTCAACCCCTGCTGTGGGTTCATCAAGAAAAAGGATATCCGGGTGGTGGAGAAGGCTGCATCCAAGGGCAAGACGCTGTCGCACCGCGCCCGACACCTCCTTTGTAAGAGCCTTTTCCTTGCCTTTTAAGCCGGCTATCTCCAGAAGCCAGCCTTTTCTCTCCTCAAGGCTTTTTGCGTCAACTCCGTAGACCCTTCCGAAAAAATTGATATTTTCCTCTATGGTAAGGTCTAGGTAAAGGGAGAACTTTTGAGACATGTAACCTATCTTGCCTTTCACATCAGCAGGCCTTCTCACCACATCAACCCCTGCCACTTCAACTTGCCCATCGGATGGAGGGATTATCCCGCATAATATTCGTATGGTAGTTGTCTTGCCTGAGCCATTGGGGCCAACAAAACCAAAAACCTCGCCGCGTTTTATAGTAAATCCAATCTTATCTACAGCGGTAAAGGCGTCAAACCTCTTACTCAAACCCTCTACCCTTATGATATCCCCTTCTGTAAGACGTCTTGGAAAAGGCAATGTTCTTTTCCATTCAACCTTTTTAATATTGGCAATGAAGACATCCTCCATGTCTTTGCCAAAGGCATCAGGCCTCTCACAGGATAAAAGCCTTCCTTCCAGGAGAAAGGCAAGCCTCCCGCACCTTTTAGCCTCATCCATATAAGATGTGCTCAATATAATGGTCTTCCCCAGGGAATGGTATTCTGCAATCATCTTCCAGAGATGCCGCCTGGAGATGGGATCTACACCCAGGGTCAGCTCATCCAGAATCAGGAGATCAGGCTCATGGATGAGATTACAGCATAGGGCCAGTTTTTTCTGCATCCCACCTGAGAGGCGCCTTACCCTTCTTTTCAGAAAAGGGGATAGACCTGAAAACTCAAGGAGTCTCTTTTTTCTTTCAATAAAATTTTCCTCGGGGATATTACGGACCTTTGCAAAAAACTCTAGGTTTTCCTCTACTGTCAGGTCTTCATATAAAGAATACGCCTGGGACATATAACCTATTCTGGATGTAATCTTTGAGGAGTCCTTTACTGTATCGAATCCATTTACCCTTATTGATCCTTCGGTAGGGTCCAGAATGGCGCAGAGGGACTGGATAAGTGTTGTTTTACCCGACCCATCAGGCCCAACTATGCCAAAGAGTTCACCCTTGTTTATCTCAAGATTTATCCCTCTTAATGCCCAGTTCTTCTTAAAAACACGGCCAAGATTTTTTATTTCTATGACCGCTTCACCATTGAGCATCTTCTTTCCACCGTATCTTGACATCAACCGGCATACCGGGTTTTAGATACCCTTCAGGGTTTTTTATCCCTACCTTCACTCCGAAAACAAGCTTTGTCCTCTCCTCCTTCATGTGCACCTCTTTCGGGGTGAATTCAGCCTGCTGGGAGACCTCCGTCACATTGCCTTCAAAATATCTATCAGGAAAGGAGTCCGCATAAATCCTGGCAGGGTTGCCAAGCCGTATCTTACCGATGTCCTTCTCAGGTATATAAATCTTTACATAGATATCAGAAAGGTCAATCAAGGTAGCAACTGGAGCGCCTGAAGAGACCAGTTCGCCTTCCTCGGCCAGTTTATGAATAACAGTCCCGCTGGATGGCGCGCGAAGTTCAGTATCTTTCAAGACCGCCTCTATCTCTTTGAGCCTGGCAATTGCCCCGTTCAATTGATCCTTTGCCATTTCATAGGTGGCCTTCACCCTTTCCCTCTGCTCAAGGAGGCCTTTATATTCCTTTTCCTTTGCCTTCACCTCAAGGGTTGAAACCCCTGCCCTTTCCAATGCTGCCTTTGCCTCTCCCCTTGCCTTTTTCGCAGCATCAAGCCTGGCCTCAGCAGACTTGAAACGCGCCTCAACCTCTTCAAACTGCCTCTGGGAAACAGTCCCGTCCTTTACCAATTCTGCATACCTATCAAGATTCTTTTTGGCCAGATCCCATTGAGACTCTGCCTCAGTGACATCCGCATCAGCCCTTTTCACTGCCTCCTCTGCCTGGTGTATTCTGTGGAAGGAATCTTCTTTAATGAACTTAAGATTAACTTCTGCCTGCTCTATTGAGATTGTGGTTTCTTTGATGCTCGCTTCAATCTCCTTAAGCCGGTTTCCGGATGCGTCAATCTCTGCCCTTGCCTGCTCGATCCTTGCCTCGATCTCCTTTGAGGAGATTTTAGCGATCAGTTCCCCTGAATTAATTGCCTGTCCTTCCTGTACCTTAAGGGTCTCTATTTTCCCTGCCAGTTTTGTGCCTACAGTAATTTCTGTGCCTCTGACCTGTCCGCTTGCTTCAAAGACGCCTTCTATCTCTTTATTCCTGAAAAGGTAGAATAAAAGGATAATTGCAGAAAAAAAGATTATAAACCCAACAATTATTATGTACCATTTACGCCGCATTATAAGCGCCTCATTAGTCATTCTGTCCAATCAATCCATAAAAAAGATTGTAAAGCGGCACAAACACCAGCGCAATATAGATGCCGTAAAGAAAACTCTCTACAGCGCCGAGAAAGAAACTTGTTAATGTCAGCCATTCAAAGCCCGGCAGAAGTCTCATCCACGACTCATACATTCTGGCTTCAGGAAAAATCAAATCATAAACAACACAGAGTATAAATGTTATGGAAAGAAAAGAACCGAGAGATAATCCAACAACTTTGATATTGAGCGGTCTTGTTATATCCATAGAGCCTCCTTAAATTTTCAAGGCTAAAGCCTTGAGTTACATCTCATCTGCCCATATTATGATGAGTTTGGTATCTCAAACCTTTAGGTTTGATATTTTTTAACAGCACCCTTTTTCCTTTTCATCTTTCTTTTCATCTGTCTTTGCCTCGCTATGCCCTTCATGGCCTTCATGTTCTCCATGCTTCTGCCCAGAACCTCCATGCGAATGTCCGCCTCCACCGCAACATCCCTTCATCATAAAATAAAACAACAAGCCTATTACTATGAAA
>CAZVZI010000136.1:0-5372 GCA_964631455.1 uncultured Thermodesulfobacteriota bacterium
ATAGAGGTAAAGGGTCTGCCTGTCAATAGTTTGGTGGCCATGCTAATGTATGTTTTTTTGGGGGTATCGAAGTTGACATCGGATAAGGATTTAGTAGAATAGCTTTTGTGGCCATAATATATAAAAACTTTTTTCTGAAATATTTTTTTATCCCTTTATGGTTTGGTTTTTTAGTGCTTCCGTTCACAGGGATAAAAAAAGCTCTGCTCCTGCTCACTGCCATCCTTGCAGGCAAGGTGATATTTGAAAAACTGAAATCCATGTTTAAATCTTTTAAAAATAAATCAACCGTATTAAGTTTTCCCTCAACAGGCCGCAATGCAATTTTTGCAAATATCGGCCTTGTCGCATTTCTCGCCATACTTCCTCTGTTTTTGAATAACTACTACATAGATGTCCTGACCCTTGCGGGGCTTTATGCGGTTCTGGCCCTTGGGCTAAACATATCCGTCGGCCTGGCAGGGCTTCTTGACCTCGGCTATATCGCATTTTATGCAATCGGCGCATATGCTTATGCGCTCCTGTCAACAAATCTGGGCATTTCCTTTTGGCTTGCCTTGCCGCTTGGCGGGCTCTTTGCATCTGCTATTGGTTTTGTGCTCGGCATCATCACACTCAGATTGCGCGGCGATTATCTGGCAATTGTAACACTCGGCTTTATCCAGATAGTTCATCTTGTGTTAAATAACTGGAACAACCTGACCGGCGGGCCAAACGGCATACTCGGCATAGCAAGGCCTTCTATTGCATCATTTAAATTCAGCCAACCTATACATTTTTATTATCTTATTCTTGCAATTGCAGTTTTAACCGCCGCTATAATAAACCGGCTGAACAACTCCAGAACAGGCAGGGCATGGATTGCTATGCGCGAAGACGAAATTGCGGCAGAGGCAATGGGCATTGACACCATAAAAATGAAATGCCTTGCGTTTTCCATGGGCGCATTCTGGGCAGGCATTGCAGGCGTTTTCTTCGCAGGAAAATTTGCCTTTGTCTCGCCGGAGAGCTTTACATTTTTTGAATCTGTCTTCGTCCTTGCAATGGTTGTTCTTGGAGGCATGGGAAGCATTCCGGGGGCAATCATCGGCGCAATAATTCTTATTGTGCTGCCGGAGGTTTTGAGAGGTTTTGCAAGCTACAGAATGCTGATATTCGGCGCTGCGCTTGTCGCCATGATGGTATTCAGGCCTCAGGGACTGATTGGAAGCCCAAGACGAAAGGTTGAACTCCATCCTGAGGACGAAAAGATTTATATTCAGGAAATGGAGTCATTGTATGAGGCGGAGCATAGATAGACTCCGGTTAGCCCAAAAAATACAGTTGCATTTTTCGGGTTAGCCCCTTGCTAAGGCAGGTTAAAAGGAAATCCTTTCCCTCGCTTCAATGCCTGTATCAGCCTGCCGGCATATTTCATTTCCACGCCAAAGAAAAAACTCTTTGCCCGTTTGAGCGCCTTTTGAAATAGAATCTTTGCGCCAGAGCGCCTGCCTTTTAAAAATTCCAGTTCACCGAAAGAAAGCTCGCAGTACGAAAGCCCTCTTTCATCTCTTGTTTCTTTAAATAGTTTCCGGGCATCTGAAAAATCTTTTTTCGCCTCCGGCAACATGCCCATCATTTTGAAAGCTGTTCCCTCTCCCCAGAGAGTATAGGCAAAGCTGACCTTGTCTCCAATCTTTTTATAATGCGCCTTTGCCTTTTTAAAATATACGAAAGAGCCTTTAAAATCTCCACTCATCCTTGTTGCATTTGCAAGGCCGCAGTATGAATAAGCAATGCCAAAGGTATCTTTCAGGCCCCTGAAAATTTCATTCGCCTTTGAATAGTATCTGTAAGAATCATCTGTCCTGCCTAACACCCGCGAGGCGCCCCCAAGGCCGCACAGGCAATAGCCGATGCCCGATGCCTCTTTCATGGCTGTGAATCTGCTTATCGCCTGCTTAAATGTTTGTATGGCCTTTTTCAAATCCCCCTCTATCCTGTAAGCCCCTGCCTTTGCCCAGAGCAGAAAGGCAAGCCCTTCCTTATCTTTTGACATCTCATAGATTCGCTGGCCATTGGCAAATATCCTTAGGGCTTGCTTATGCCTTCCCATACCCCTCAAAGTGAGACCGAGGCCAACCAGAGAATCTGCTGCAAGACCGGTATCAGAAACGGAAACGGCAATTTTATGGGCGCGTTCATAACTTTTCTTTGCCTCCTCATAAGCGCCTATCATCCTATAACAATCTCCGAGGGCAAGAAGACAAGAGAGCTCTGCTTCACTATTGTTGCCGCACAACCGCTGGGCGGAGAGATAAAATTTGATAGCCTCATTAAACTTTGAGGCTGCCCTTTTCTTTTCTGCTGTTTGGAAGGTTTTTTCAAAATTTTGCATCTCGGTAAACCCCTCATCTCCCTGCTTACGACTTGCAGGGACAAGTTTATTGACAACCTGTAACCTTTCGGATAGCTTATATGAGAAGGCAAAAATTTGCAATGGGTTTTATAGGAAACATCTATGAAAGACACCATATCCATCGGCCACGGCGGCGGAGGAAGGCTTGCAAGGGATTTGATAAAGGGCGTCTTTTTGAAGCACTTCAACAATCCCATGCTTGCGCCTCTCGGCGATTCGGCTGTATTTGAGCTGAACGGCTCAAGGCTCGCCTTAACAACGGATTCCTTTGTAGTAAGGCCGATATTTTTCCCGGGCGGCGATATTGGAAAACTTGCCGTGTGCGGCACGGTAAACGACCTCTCGGTTGTCGGCGCAAGACCGTTATACCTTTCCTGTGCAATGGTTATAGAAGAGGGCTTTCCATTAAAAGATATTGAGACCATTGCCGCATCCATAAAAGAAACTTCAAGGCAGGCCGGTGTTGAAATTATAACAGGCGATACAAAGGTGATAGAAAAATATCAAAGCGTCAGAGGATCAGAGGGTCAAAGCAACATCTATATCAACACCGCAGGCGTAGGAATTGTTGAAAACGGGATAGAACTCGGCATAGACAAAATAAGTGTCGGCGACAAAATAATATTGAGCGGCGCCATAGGCGAGCATGGTATTGCAGTGCTTTCAAAGAGAGAAGGTTTTGATTTTGAATCTAAAATAGAAAGCGATTGCGCGCCCTTAAATGGAATCGTCCATAAAACACTCAAGGCAGGCCGTATAAAATTTATGCGCGACCCAACAAGAGGAGGGTTGGCAGCGGTTTTAAATGAGATTGCAGAAGATGGAAATTTTAAAATCATGATAGATGAAGAAAGAATCCCGATAAGGGATGATGTGAAGGGCATTTGCAGCATGCTTGGCCTCGACCCCTTATATATTGCCAATGAAGGAAAGGCGGTAATTGTTGCGGCAGGAGATGATGCCGATAATGTTTTGAAGGTAGCGCAGAATGACCCCCTTGGCCAGGATGCTGCCATCATTGGCGAGGGAACAGGCAAAGGAGAAAAGAACGGCGTATATCTTAAAACCTCGTATGGCGGCACAAGGATTCTGGATATGCCTGTTGACGACCCATTGCCGAGGATATGTTAAAAACCCAAAACCTCACCAAGACCTTTGGCGGACTGACTGCCATTGATAGTATTGCCCTGTCAATAAGGCAAGGCGATATTGCAAGCCTCATCGGACCGAATGGCGCCGGGAAAACCACGTTTTTTAACTGCATCACAGGGATTTATCGTCCTTCCAAGGGCGAGGTTATTTTTGACGGCAAACAAATAAACGGCCTCAAACCGCATGAAATAACCAGAATGGGCATGGCCCGCACATTTCAGAACATACGGCTCTTTCCTGAAATGACGGCCATTGAGAATGTGATGGTCGGCGGCTATAAAAAAGGGACTTACGGAATTAAAGGGGCAATCCTCAAAGGGGAAAAAATCATCAATGAAGAAAGAGATTTGTCGTCAAAGGCATTGGGTCTGCTGGATTTTGTAGGGCTGAAAAAGAAGGCGAGCATCTGGGCAAGAAATCTTCCTTACGGAGACCAGAGAAGGCTTGAAATAGCGCGGGCATTGGCAAGCGAGCCAAAGCTCCTTCTTTTGGACGAACCGGCGGCAGGCATGAATCCAAAGGAGACCGAATCTCTCATGGAGCTTATACAACTGATACGCAATAAAGACGTCACTATACTTTTAATTGAGCATGATATGAAGGTTGTCATGGGCGTATCTGACATGGTTTTTGTCCTTGACCACGGCATAAAAATCGCCGAAGGCTTGCCGGGCGAGGTCCGAAAAGATAAAAAAGTTATAGAAGCATATCTGGGAAGAGAGTATGCTTAAACTTGATAATGTTTATACTGCTTATGGAAATATAGAGGCGCTTAAGGGAATTTCTCTTGAGGTTGAGCATGGTGAGATTGCGGCGATTATCGGCGCAAACGGAGCTGGCAAATCAACCATGTTGAATGCTATTTCCGGGATTATCCGTCCGAAACAGGGGAAAATAGAGTTCCTCGGCAGGCGAATAGATAATCTGCCCGCCCATGTTATTGTCGAAATGGGCATATCCCAGGCTCCGGAAGGGAGGAGGATTTTCCCCCGGCTGACCGTTATGGAAAATCTGGAGGTGGGGGCGTTTATCAAGTCAAAAGTCAAAGGTCAAAGGTCAAAAGTTACCGAAGATATGGAAAAGATTTTTCACTATTTTCCGATATTGAAAGAGCGGTTAAAACAACTCGGCGGCACTTTGAGCGGAGGCGAACAGCAGATGCTGGCCATAGCAAGGGCGCTTATGGCCTGTCCCAAAATGCTTCTGCTGGACGAGCCGTCTCTGGGGCTGGCGCCTATGATGGTGGAAAAAATATTTGAGATAATAAAAAGGATAAATCAGACTGGCGTGACCATCCTGCTTGTAGAGCAGAATGCCACTGCGGCATTAAGACTCTCAAACAAAGGCACTGTTCTTGAGACGGGAAGGATTGTTATGCATGGC
Source organism: uncultured Thermodesulfobacteriota bacterium (assembly GCA_964631455.1). GTDB lineage: Bacteria > Desulfobacterota > GWC2-55-46 > UBA9637 > UBA9637 > JACRNJ01. The sequence goes on from CAZVZI010000136.1 coordinate 4,934, forward strand.
GATGCAAAGGCCCTTTTGAAAGATCCTCAGCTTAAGGCCGCATACTTTGGAAAAGCTTAACCGGCTCCCCATCCCTTGTCAATCCTATGTGTATATGTTAGCATTTGCCAATGCAGGTCATCACATCCCACATAAACGCTGATTTTGACACACTTGCATCAATGCTGGCTGCAAAAAAGCTATATCCTGATGCTGTGCTTGCGTTTCCGGGCTCGCTTGAAAAGAATTTAAGGGATTTTTTTGAAAAGTCCACATTCCATCTCTTTGAGGTTGAAAAAATAAAGAATATCAAACCGGATGATATTACAAGGCTCATCCTGGTTGATATAAGGCAAGCCGCAAGGATCGGCAAATTTGCAGAGATTATAAAAAAGCCTGGACTCGATATTCACATCTACGACCACCATCCAAAATCCCCGGATGACATTCATGGCTCACT
>CAZVZI010000137.1:0-5333 GCA_964631455.1 uncultured Thermodesulfobacteriota bacterium
CGTTTGACCAATGGCGCATTTGATGCGACAATGGGCGTGCTTGGAAAGGTCTGGCGTTTTACAAAGGACGATAAAGGAGAGCTAATCCCGCCCTCCCGGGAACAAGTAAAAAAACTTCTTCCGCTTATAGATTACCGTCAAATAATAGTTGATAAAAAAAACAGCACGGCCGGGCTTGCCAAACAGGGAATGAGGATAAACCTTGGCGGTATTGCCAAAGGATATATTGTCGGAAAGGCGGCAGATGTCTTGAAAAGGCAGGGCATTAAGAAAGGCATTGTTCATGCCGGCGGCGATATGGTTGTATTTCAGGAGCCGGATGACGAGCCGTGGTTGATAGGCATTCAAAACCCGCGTGAAAAGGATAAGATTATTGGAACTATTAAGGCTCAAAATACGGCAGTTGCCACATCAGGAGACTACGAAAGGTTTTTTATAAGGGGCGGCGCAAGATACCATCATATTATGGATCCTTCCACAGGTTTTCCGGCAAACAAGTGCAGGGGCGTAACAATAACAGCAAAAGACCCGATGCTTGCAGATGCGTTGTCAACAGCGGTATTTGTTATGGGGCCTGACGATGGCATGAAATTGATAGAAGAACTGCCTGATGTGGAAGGATTAATAATTGATGCAGGCGGAAAGATAATGGTATCATCGGGATTAAAGGAAAAGGCGAACCTTTTGAAGCAATAATAATGAGAGGATTGACTTGTTAAGACTAATAATCATATTGGTCTTTTTACAGATTACGGCGGCCTCTTTATTTGCTCAGGATATTGAGCCCTCAAAAAAAGAGGCAACTGAAAATAAAAGGGTCAGTCTTGAATACGAACTTGACGCCTATTATTCAAATATCGGACTTTATATATCTCTAACCGACACGCCGATACCTGATGCCGGCGAAAAGGCAGAGATAGAGATATACAGAGACCTCCTCTTCAGTTCTTACATACCGAGATTTCTCATTCTGGAGGCGGCTGTGTTTCCCATGCCTGAGCTTGGTGTAATAATTAAGAAGGATTCGCCCGATGTATATAAAAGCGGAGAGATTACGAATGATATTAATCTGATTAAGGCAATAACCGCAGGTTTTGATGAGCCGTATGCCCTATCGCTCTTTCTCGGCAATGTTGTGAGTTTTTCAATGCCCGGCGAAAAACACAGGCAGGGAAACTTCGGCTATATGGGCTATCTCATCAGCGCAGGCAATTACAACATCCATGATAACGTCCTTATAAAAGACGATTGGTATGAACTGGAATGGAAAATCAAAGGAGACAGGAAATTCCTCACCCATGACCTTCACTGGAGTTTCAGGGTCGGCGCAAAGATGCACAGCAACCCGAACATCAAGGATGTGCTTTATGTGTCAGTCAGGCGCAGCCGCCTTGATTTCGAGGCATCTCCCTATTCGCTCATAGACAACAGCGGCTTTGAATATATTTATGACATGGACAGCAAGACTCTAAAACCTGTCAGACATTCATTCATAGTGGATAAAAAGTGGCCTCTTAAGGAGGAACAGATAGGTTTCTCCATCGCAGTGGGTTTTATCTGGGAAGCCAAAGAAAGGTATAGCGGCCCTCTTGCGGGCAGGGCGGATAAGGACGATTTTCAGTTAGTTATCAGGCCGAACATTCACTTTTGACAGATTGTTGAAAATTGCGCAGCCGCTTTCCTATTTATCCAACATACGCTTTATCTCTTCCAGCAAAACCGATTCGTCAAATAGATTTGGTTTGGCAAGGTATTTGCAGCCATATTTTTTAAAAAATACCATGACCTCGTCGGTTAACCCGCCGGTCATGAATAATACCTCGTTCCTCATCTCAGGAAAAATCTCTAAAATGGCAAGATAAAAAGTTATGCCGTCCATTTCAGGCATATTCACATCCGAGATGATCATGTCATAGCTGTTCGTGTTCAGCATTTGCAGCGCGTGTTTGCCGTTCTCAGCCATATCAACAGCGCAGTCTGCCTTTGACAATATCTCAGACAGCAATCTCCTGACACCCGGCTCATCGTCAACAACAAGAAATCTCTTTTTGGTTGCATCGGCCATTTTTAACTGGAGACATCATCCATCAACAAAAGAGTTAATGTCAATACTACTTTCGGGTAATATGACTATAAGTTATAAATAGCATAACTTCGGGTATTTGTCTATCACGATGGTCTGTTATAGTATATTTTAAATGAAAAAGGATAATCTCGTTGGAGAAAATATACGGCGTATGCGAGAGGGCTTAAATCTTACTCAGGAAGAATTGGCCTTAAGATGCGATTTGACTCAGGGTTATATAAATTTTCTGGAAAACGGGAAAAGGGGCTATACTAAAAAGTCTTTGGCAAAGATTGCAAAAGCCCTCGGCATCCATATCTCCCAGTTATTTGAAGAAAAAGATGTCCGAAACTATGTTGCTGAACCTCCTGCGACATACGGAAAAAGAAGCCGTATTTATGAGGAGATAATTGCCTTGCTGGATAAGCTTCCGAATAATGTGGTAGGACATTATAGAACGCTTCTTGCGGCTGAGGTGAGAATAAAGGATAAAGAAAAAGGACGATGACCCCCCCTACAAAACTTCTAACCGGGGAAGCTGTTTCAAGACATATTCTCTGATTGTCTTTGGCTTGGGCAGTTTCCTTGCAATTTTCCCATTTTTAATCAACGGCTGTAAAAGATTTTCATAATTGCCGCCGCATAGGCATTTTATCTTCTTTGTATTCAAAGGCACGATATTGTCATTGCCGCATTTCTTGCATCTTAAAATCTCTTTTGCGCCGGACCATTTTCCTCTTTTGGCCATGGGCTCACCTTCTATCTCCATTATATCCATTGCAAAGTCAACAACCGGGGCATTGCTTATGCATGTGCCCACGCCGTAAGCATCAACAAGCGGTTTTAATTCTGAAACCTCTTTTTCATCAAGCCCGCCGCTTGCAAAGAGTTTTACATGCTTGAAGCCGCGCAAATCAAGCTCCCATCTCACCTCTTCAAATATCCGATAGAAATTTCCCCTTCTTGACGCAGGCGTATCAAGCCTCACCGCATAGAGTTTTCCCTTCATCGCATCTGCAATGCGCAAGGCCTCAAACTTCTCATCGTTGAATGTGTCAATAAGCGCAACCCTCTTTACCTTTTTATCAATCACCTCGTCAAACGCCTTTATCGCGTCAATAGTATCTCCGAGGACAAGTATCAGCGCATGGGGCATTGTGCCCATCGGGTCTGTCTCGATAAGCTCCGCGCTCACAATCACGGCAACGCCGTCACACCCGCCCAGATACGCAGCGCGCTCAATCATAGGCGCAACTGCCGGGTGCATCCTTCGCGCGCCGAAGCTCACCACCGTCCTGTCGCCTGCCGCAAGCCTTATCCGCGCGGCCTTTGTTGCAACGCCTGTTGCCTGACAGATAAGTCCAAGCATGGCCGTCTCAAATACTGAAAAATCCGTATACATCCCTTCTATCTCCATAACAGGCTCATAAGGTTTAAATATAGTTCCCTCTTGAAATGCCCTTATGTTTACAGGTTTTCCCTGCATTAAATATGCAACTTCTTCTATGCCTGCCAGAACAGCCCATTGCCAGTTACTGGGAAGCGTCTTTGCAAAAAACTCCGCCCTCACCCATTTATCAATCCCCTTTTTCTTGAGTATCTCTACAGTTCTTGCAAAATAGACATCTGTGGTTCTGCCTGATTTAATGTCTTTTGGGTCTGCGATGTGGAACATAGGAACCCCCCCCAATAAGTGTCAAAGTATCAAAGGGTCATAGGATCAAAGTTTTTACTCTGACACTTTGACGTTTTTTCTAAGCTGTTCTCGGTCTTACCAACTCCGTCCTCTCTCCTCTCAAAAAAAGCAGGAGCAGCATTCCGGTTACAAGTATAGCAGACCCTGTGATGATAAATCCTATTCCAGGGTCTTTATTTATATTAAGCACGATGTATGGTGTGTTGACATAATCAACAAGCTCTATGGTCTGGCTTTCAAGCTTTACACTGTTGCCGGTGTTTGACAATGGAAGCCATGCTTTTTTACCGCTTAAAGATATAATCTCCTGATGCGGATTTCTGTATTCTTCGGAGCGGGAATATGGGTTCCCCTTTTCATCCAATGCAAAATCGGGGATAATCCTGCCGAGTTTGAATACAGCCTCCTTCCCTGCCTTAAGTACCCCTCCAAACTTTATTCTAAAATCTTCCTCACCTACTTTAAGGATAAGCCCCGTAGGCGCCTCTCCCTGGTCTGCATGATAAAAGGCAATGCCTTTGTAAATCAGCGGGCCGTTTATCCGGATATCGTGCTTTAGAATTTCTTTTCCATGTTTAAGCAAGGCAACCTTTGTTTTTAAATCTTCCAGACCTGCCCTCCGCGACGATTTCATCTCAATATCATCAAAACGGAGCAAAAACCCTTGTTGAGAAGGAACATCTATGGTTTGCCCCTGAAAGACAAAATTTCCCGGGCTTCTAAAACCGTAGATGCTTCCAAGCAAGTGCCCCAAAAGCGCTATTAAAAAACCTATATGCACAATCTGCGGGAAAAACGACTGCCACGGCCTTTTGTCTTTGAAGATGGAATAGAGCTTATCCAAAGTGCAGACCGTAGTATTTATGGCAAATATGGTTGTAAGACAGACAAGTATAAAAATCCAGAGGCTTATATTGAGATTGGCCTTGCCAATAGAAAAAAGCCATGGAAACAGTATCGCCTGGTCCAATGCCTGAAAAATTTGAGGGTTTTTCATGGATACAATAGAACCCCATGCCGCATCTATGCAGATGAGTATTGCCAGAATTATGGTAAGCTCAGTGGATGCAAAAAAACGCCAGATAGATTTCATCTGCCTGAAGATAGCATATTCGGAGCTGCTTTGCTACAGTGAAAGCAATTGACTATAATTACCCTGCCTGCTAAAATTCATACATGCCATACACATATCTTGACCATGAAGCTGATGTTGGAATCAGGGCAACCGGTTCTACGTTGGAAGAGGCATTTGAACAAGGCGCAAAGGCAATGCTAAATGTAATGTGGGATATATCAAAAATTGAGGAAAGCCGGAGTGTTCCAATAGATTGCGAGGCAAGGGATATACCTGAACTATTTGTAGAGGCCTTGAATGAGATGCTTTTTAAGCAGGATGTGGAAGGGCTTGTTTTGGCGCGGTTTAAGGTGAGTGAAATTAAAAACATAAACGGCAGATATAAACTCAAAGGAACCGCTTATGGCGAGCCGCTGAATTTTGATAGACATACTGCAAAAACCGAGGTTAAGGCTGCGACTTATGCCGGCCTTCGCTATGAGGAAAAAGAAGGCCGG
>CAZVZI010000138.1:0-5294 GCA_964631455.1 uncultured Thermodesulfobacteriota bacterium
TGGAAGAGGGATTAAGATTTGCAATCAGAGAAGGCGGCAGGACAGTAGGCGCAGGGGTAGTGACTAAGATATTGGCGTAAGAAAAATATACGGAGTGACGATGAAAGATCAGAAAATAAGAATAAGACTAAAGGCATACGACCACAGACTGCTGGATCACTCTGTGAAAGAGATTGTGGAAACGGCTAAAAGGACAGGCGCAAACCTCAGAGGGCCTATACCTTTGCCCACAACCATAAATAAATATTGCGTCCTGCGGTCGCCGCATGTGGATAAAAAATCAAGGGAGCAGTTTGAGATAAGGACTCACAACAGGTTGATGGATATAGTTGAGCCAAATCAACAGACTGTGGATGCCCTGATGAAATTAGATTTGCCTGCCGGAGTAGACGTGGAGATAAAACTTAATGCATAAGAGGTCTAGAGAGCAATGTTAAATGGAATGTTAGGAAAAAAAATCGGGATGACACAGATATTCACTAAAGAGGGAGAGGCAATCCCTGTTACCGTTATAAAGACCGGGCCATGTTTTGTGATTCAGAAGAAGAATAAGGCTAAAGACAGCTATGATTCCATACAACTCGGTTTTATTGAAAAGAAGAAAGAGCGGGTAAACAAGCCGCTCAGCAGCCATTTTGCCAAGGCAAAGACGTCATGTTTTTATCATCTGAAAGAATTTAAAGGCGCGGGCCTTGATAGCTATCAAGTAGGCCAGAAGGTAACATGTGAAATAATATTCAAGGCAGGCGAGTTTGTGGATGTGTCAGGGAAGACAAAGGGAAGGGGCTTTACAGGCGTTATGAAGCGGTGGAATTTTGCCGGAGGCCCGGGCAGTCATGGTTCCATGTTTAACAAAGCGCCGGGTTCAATCGGCTCAAGCTCTGATCCTTCAAGGGTTTATAAAGGTATGAGGATGGGAGGCCACTACGGCAACGAAAGGGCAACCACCCAGAACCTTGAGATTATAGCCGTCAGGCCGGAGGATAATATGGTGCTGGTCAAAGGCGGGGTGCCGGGGGCTGTGAATAGCATTTTAGAGATAAAAAAGGCCAGAAAGAAAACAGGCGGCAAGCAGTGAGCAGGAGAAGATTAATATGCCAATTATAAATATATTAAATGTAGAAAATAAAAAAGTTGGGACAGCCATTCTGAACGATGATGTCTTTGCAGGCGCTGTGAAAGAAGACCTTTTTTATGAGACTGTGAAGATGCAGTTGGCAAACAGGAGATCCGGGACTGCGTCTACAAAGACAAGGGCCAATGTCTCAGGCGGCGGAGCAAAGCCCTGGAAGCAGAAGGGAACAGGCAGGGCAAGGGCCGGCTCAAACCGCTCGCCTCTGTGGAGGCACGGAGGGACAGTTTTTGGCCCTCACCCGCGGGATTACTCATATAAGACGCCAAAGAAGGTGAGCAAGGCTGCGCTCATGTCATGTTTAGCCTTGAAGGTAAAAGACGGGAAGCTCAAGGTTTTGGACAGTATTCAACTCAACGAGCCTAAGACCAAGGATATTTCGGCGGTTTTAAAAAAGATCAATTCAACCAGAGGGTTGATTGTCGTAGCTGACTCCAACAAAAATCTGGAATTGGCCGCCAGAAATCTGAAGGATTTTAAATTATTGAAAGTCAATGGGCTGAATGTATTTGACCTTCTGCATTATGATGATTTGATAATAACAAAAACAGCCATAGAACAACTTGAAAGGAATCTGCTTCAATGAAGGATATATATCAGATATTAAAGACGCCTGTTATTACTGAAAAAAGCACCATGCAGAGGGCTGAATCCAACAAGGTGGCTTTTTGGGTGGATTTGCAGGCTAATAAAAGCGATATAAAAGAGGCGGTTGAAAAGGTTTTCAATGTGAAGGTGATTGATGTGAATACCATGAAGGTCCCTGGAAAGGTTAAGAGGACAGGTAAAAACATAAGCAAGAAATCAACCAGAAAAAAAGCGTATATTACACTAAAGCAAGGGGAAAAGATACCGCTGTTTGAAGGAACGTAAGTGAATCAGAGTCAGAGAGTCAAAGATTCAGAGAGTCAGAGTTAAAAGGCTGGACTCTATGACTCGTTGACTCTTTGACTCTAAAATGGAGTGTAACAATGCCGATTAAAACATATAAGCCGACATCGCCCGGGATAAGAAAGTTAACCACCCTAACCTTTGATGATATTACAAAGGCGGAACCTGAAAAATCCCTTATCCTCCCTTTAAAAAGGACAGGCGGCAGGAATTCTTACGGCAGGGTTACATCAAGGTGGATAGGCGGAGGCCATAAAAAGGCGTACAGGATTATAGATTTTAAAAGGGACAAGAGGGGTGTGCCTGCAAAGGTTGCGGCCATAGAATATGATCCCAATCGTTCCAGCAGAATTGCCTTGCTCAACTATGCTGATGGGGAAAAAAGATATATATTGTCCCCGCTTGATTTAAAGGTAGGAAACACTGTTGTCGCGGGAGAGGGCATTGATATAAAACCGGGCAATGCCATGCCCATAAAATCCATACCGCTTGGAACATTTATTCATAACATTGAACTCAAGATCGGCGGCGGCGGGCAAATGGTAAGGAGCGCGGGTGGGTATGCTCAGCTCATGGCTAAAGAAAGCGAGATGGCTCAGGTAAAACTCCCTTCCGGCGAGGTTAGATATGTGTTGCAGGATTGTTATGCAAGCATAGGGCAGCTTGGCAATATAGACCACGAGAATGTGACCATAGGCAAGGCAGGCAGGTCAAGATGGCTCGGAAAAAATCCGAGAGTAAGGGGTGTTGCAATGAACCCTGTAGATCACCCGCATGGCGGCGGAGAAGGCAAGAGCAAGGGCGGCAATCATCCTCAAAGCCCATGGGGCACTCCGGCAAAAGGGTTTAAGACAAGAAGACGCAAGCAGACTGATAAATATATAGTTTCCAGGAGGAAATAGTGGCTCGTTCAGTAAAAAAAGGCCCATTTATAGATGAACATTTGCTGAAAAAGATAGCGCAGGCAAATGAAGCAAAGGCAAAAAAGGTCATTAAGACATGGTCCAGACGGTCTACCATTACTCCGGATATGATTGGGCACACCATAGCTGTGCATAATGGCAAAAAATTTATACCTGTCTTTATAACCGAAAATATGGTGGGCCATAAATTGGGCGAATTTTCTCCGACCAGAACCTTTAAAGCTCATTCAGGGGACAAGAAAACAAAAGTTGCCGCAGGCGCAGAGACAAAAGCGGCGGAAGAATAGTTAAAAAAGCAGTTGTTAAACTAAAAAGCGGCGACTTATCAGGGGTATAAAAAATGGAAGCTAAGGCAGTTGCAAGATATGTTAGGGTTAGCCCGCAGAAGGCGAGGCTTGTAGTAGACCTTATAAGAGGGAAAAAGGTTAACAATGCCGTTGCCACTTTAGCCTTTACCAGAAAAGCTGTTTCAAAGGTTGTTGACAAGGTTTTAAAAAGCGCTGTGGCAAATGCAGAGAACACAAAGAAGATAGATGTAGATACGCTTTATGTAAAGAAGGCTTATGTTGACCAGGCTCCTACTATGAAACGGACACATGCCAAGGCCATGGGCAGGGCAAATATCATAAGAAAGAGAAGCAGCCACATTACGATAATATTAGACGAGCTGTAAAAAGGAGGTAGATTTTTGGGTCAGAAGGTTCATCCAATAGGTTTTAGGGTAGGCATTTATAAAGACTGGAGTTCCAGGTGGTATGGGGAAAAGGACTATGCCAAATTCCTGCATGAAGATGTCAAGGTGAGGAAGTTTGTAAAGGAAAAACTTAAACACGCAGGCATTTCAAAGATAGGCATAGAAAGAACGGCAAACAATATGAGGCTGGTTATCCATACGGCTAAACCCGGCATAGTTATAGGCAAAAAAGGCTCTGAGATAGATGTGTTGAAAAAAGATATAGCTAAATTTGCAGGCAGGGCTGTTGATGTTGATATTCAGGAGGTTAGAAGGCCTGATACAGACGCGCAGCTTGTGGCTGAAAATATAGCGCTGCAGATGGAAAGAAGGGTTGCATTCAGGAGGGCCATGAAAAAGGCCGTAACCACTGCGTTAAAATTGGGCGCAAAGGGAATAAAGGTTATGTGCGCAGGGAGGCTTGGCGGAGCCGAAATAGCGAGAAGAGAGTGGTATAGAGAGGGCAGGGTGCCGCTTCATACGCTCAGGGCGGATATTGACTATGGTTTTGCAGAGGCTTTGACAACATATGGAATAATAGGCGTAAAGGTATGGATATTTAAAGGCGAGATAATGCCGGAAAATATGGGAGTTGGCGGCCAAGGGATTAAGAGGGGAGCATAGCGACTTATGTTAATGCCTAAAAGGACAAAATTCAGGAAGCAGCAACGTGGTAGAAGAAGGGGCAAGGCCACAAGGGGCGCTGACCTTAACTTTGGCGATTATGGCCTTCAGGCCACAGAGTGCGGATGGCTTACAACAAGGGAGATAGAGGCTGCCCGTATTGCAATGACCCGTTTTATAAAGAGAGGCGGGAAAATATGGATAAGAATATTTCCCGATAAGCCTATCACTAAAAAACCTGCTGAAACAAGGATGGGCAGCGGCAAGGGCAACCCGGAGGACTGGGCTGCTGTTATAAAACCAGGCAGGATTATATACGAAATGGAAGGGGTTACTGAGGATGTGGCAAAAGAGGCCTTCAGGTTGGCAGGACATAAACTGTCTATCCCTACCAGGATTATTTACAGGGAGGGGGTTGTATGAAGCCTTCAGAGATAAGAGAGATGACTGTGGATGATATTAAGCTTAAGCTGAAAGATATATCAAAAGAGCTTTTTAATATAAAATTTCAGCATGCAACAGGAAGGCTTGATAATCCCATGAGGATTCCCCAGTTAAAAAAAGACGCGGCGCGCATGAAAACAATTATTAAAGAAAAGGCTATGGAAAAGAGGGCGTAAAATATGGCAGAGAAGAGGGAATTAAAGAAAGTCAAGACAGGGACTGTTGTAAGCAATAAAATGAACAAGACCGTGATGGTTTTGGTTGAAAGGCTTATTAAGCATCCGCTCTACGGCAAGTATGTAAAAAGGCAGGTCAAATATATGGCCCATGATGAAAAGGCCGAGTGTAAAGAGGGCGACAAGGTTAAGATTTTAGAAATGCGGCCGATGAGCAAAGTAAAAAGGTGGCGGGTAACTCAAATACTTGTCCCTGCAGGCGGTAAGCAGGGATTGGAGAAGGCATAATTATGATTCAGATGAGAAGCATACTTAACGTAGCGGATAATTCAGGCGCAAAGAGGATAGCATGCATAGGTGTTATAGGGGCC
>CAZVZI010000139.1:0-5286 GCA_964631455.1 uncultured Thermodesulfobacteriota bacterium
ATTGCCAAGAGTCTGGATAAACATGTCCCTGCATGTATTAAGCAGGGAGAGGTAGTGCAGAAAATCCCGTATGCAAAGAGCTTAAGACAAGCAACATCGGCATATTGGAGCTTTGCGAATAAATGGCGCAATCACTATCCCGATGCGGTTAAGTGTTTAGAAAGAGATATGGACGATTTGCTGACATTTTTCAATGTCAAGGAAGAGCGCCTATGGTCAAAGATCAGAACTACCAATGCCATAGAGCGCACCTTTAAGGAGGTAAGACGAAGGACACGGCCTATAGGGGTGTTTGCCAATAGGGAGAGCGTGGAGAGGATTGTATTTGCAGTCTTTCCCCTGCTTAAAACCCCGCATCAAGTGCGGGGCAGGCTCTGCAGGGGCAGGCATCATTTGAATGTCAACTGGGAGAATAACCCTCTGAATGAATTTACACATAAGGATTGACATTGCCACCGATGCAAATCTGGATAGTTGGCAAACTAACAGTATAAGGCGCTTCTGCACGTCAACACCTGTTCTGCTCTTGTTCCGCTCCTGTAGACAGTTATGCCCTTGCAGCCGAGCTGATACGCCAACAGATATGCTTTTTTTACCTCGTCCGCCGTTGCATCCGGCGGAAAATTTATGGTCTTGCTTACAGCATTGTCCGTATGTTTCTGGAAAACAGCCTGCATCCTGACATGCCCTTCGGGCGGTATTTGAAAGGCAGTGACAAATATCCTTTTTATAATCTCCGGCACGTCTTTTCTTTCATGAAGACCGCCTTCCTTTGCTATATAGCCCATCAATTCATCGCTGTAAAAACCGTCCTCCCTTGCAATCTCCGGCAATAAAGGATTAAGCTCGGGAAGTTGAAGGCCGTTCAGCACCTGACGAGTATAGCTTAAAGAATATATGGGCTCTATGCCGCTTGAGCATCCTGCTATTATGCTTAATGTTCCTGTTGGCGCAACAGTGGTTGTTGTAGCATTTCTTACCGGTTTTATACCCGGTTTGTCAAATATACTGCCTTTTATGTTTGGGAATGCGCCCCTCTCTTCAGCCAGTTCTCTCGATGTCTCCCATGCCACGCCCTTTATAAATTGCATCAGACCTTCTCCAATCCTGAGGGCATTTTCCGAATTATAGGGAATCCTCATCTTTACCAGCATATCCGCAAAGCCCATAACCCCAAGCCCTATCTTGCGATTGCCCTTTGCCATGCGCTCTATGGCAGGCAATGGGTATTTATTCATATCTATAACATTATCCAAAAACCTTATGCCAAGCCTAACTGTCTTTTCTAATTTTTTATAATCAATCTCATACTGCGAAGTGTTGCTGCTTGTTGTTTGCTGCTCGTTGCCTGCTGTTTTTTTCAACATTTTTGAAAGATTTATTGAGCCAAGATTGCACGGTTCATAGGGGAGCAAAGGCTGTTCTCCGCATGGATTGGTTGTATCCATTTTACCAAGCTGGGGGGTTGGATTTGCCTGATTTATCCTGTCTATAAAAAGCACGCCAGGTTCGCCGCTTTTCCAGGCAGATTCCACAATCCGGTCAAAGACATCTCTTGCATTTGCGTATCTTGCAATTTCATTGGTTCTTGGATTTATGAGCGGATATTCCTTGCCTTCTTCCACTTTCCTCATGAATTCATCTGTCACTGCCACGGATATGTTAAAATTTACGAATTCTCCGGGGACATCCTTGCTGGTTATAAAATCAATAATATCGGGATGATCTACAATAAGAATCCCCATATTCGCGCCCCTTCTTGTCCCGCCCTGTTTTATAACTTCAGTCGCCATATTGAAAACCTTCATAAAGGATACAGGCCCGCTTGCCGCGCCGCTTGTTGAACCGACAATGTCATCCTTTGGTCTTAGCCTTGAAAAAGAAAAACCGGTGCCGCCGCCGCTTTGATGAATTATAGCGGTTTCCTTTACAGCATCAAATATGGAATCAAGGGAGTCTTCTACAGGAAGCACAAAGCATGCGGCAAGTTGCTGGAGTTTCCTGCCGGCATTCATCAGGGTTGGTGAATTCGGCAAAAAATCAAGGTTTGCCATTGCCTCGAAAAAATCATCCTCTATCTTTTTTACATCGGTCTTAGAATTATAGAAGGCCTCTGCCATGGATATGTTCCGGCTGACACGTCTGAACATCTCTTCAGCTGTCTCTACGACTTTTCCTTTTTCATCCTTTTTGAGGTAACGTCGTTGAAGCACAATAATGGCATTATGGGTTAGATTGAGCGGCATAATCTCTTCCTTAATAAATTGGTTATACAAATAGCAGACAAGATGTCATATTATAGCTAATATTCCCTTGACACTCAAGGGCGTAGAAGATATTATTTTTCAAATATTGTTTGTTTGAGGTTTAAATGAAGGACATTGTTACAAAAAGTTATAAAGAGAGCGTTCACTCCAAAGAGGCATTTTTTAAGCAAAATATACAGTTGGTCATCCGGTGTGCGGAGCTTATTGCCGATACATTCAAGGCCGGCAATAAGCTCCTTATCTGCGGCAACGGCGGCAGCGCCGCGGATGCCCAGCACCTTTCGGCTGAATTTGTAAACAGATTTGTGATTGAAAGGCCGCCTTTGCCTGCGGTTGCCCTTTCTACCGATACCTCTATAATCACCAGTATCGGAAATGATTATACCTTTGATCAGATATTTTCAAAACAGATAAAGGCCATTGGCAAAGAAGGGGATATTTTGTTGGCCATATCTACCAGCGGCGATTCAAAGAATGTCATTCTGGCAGTAAAGGTGGCCAGAGATATGGGCATCAAAACTATTGGTTTGGCCGGCAAAAGCGGCGGCAAGATGGCCAAGATGGTGGATATTCTCCTGAATGTGGATTCCGATATTACCGCCAGAATTCAGGAGGTGCATATTACCGCAGGACATATTATCTGCGAACTGGTTGACCATATTCTCTTCAATCAAGAGGCAGGTGAAGATTGAAAATATTTAAGCCTATTTCAAATAAAGGGATAAAGACATACTCCTTAAAAAACAGAAAGAGCAAAGTGAGTGTGCATGATTTTGCAAAACCTTGCGAGCCTGACAGCTCATTTACAGACTTTCTCAATTCCCTTCCTCACATTCTTGCAGCAGATAATCTGAAACAGATTGCATCGTCCGTTGTTGCGGCGCATAAAAATCATAAGGCCGTTGCTGTGGGCATTGGCGCCCATGTGATAAAGGTTGGCCTCTCGCCTATTATCATTGATTTGATGAAGTGTGGAATTATCAATGCCGTTGCCATGAACGGGGCATGTATCGTCCATGATTTTGAGAGCGCATACGCAGGCATGACATCAGAAGATGTGGATGCTGAAATCGGCAAAGGTGAATTTGGCATGGCAGAAGAGACAGGAAGGTTGTTAAACGGCGCGATAAAAAGCGGCGTGAAAAAAGGATGGGGTATTGGAAAATCTGTGGGTGAAATGATAAATAATTCAAAATATCCATATAAAGATTTGAGCATATTGGCGGCTGGCGCAAGGCTCGGTATTCCTGTAACCGTACATGTGGCAATAGGAACCGATATAATACATATTCATCCGCATATGGATGGCAAGGCAACAGGGGAGGGGAGCAGCAGGGATTTTAAATTGTTTGCCGGAGTTGTGGCAAATCTTGAGGGAGGGGTTTATCTGAACATCGGTTCTGCCGTGCTTTTACCGGAAATTTTTTTAAAGGCATTAACATTAGTCAGAAATCTCGGATATAGAGTTGATAAATTTACCGCCGTGAATATGGATTTTATCCAGCATTATCGGCCATTGACCAATGTGGTAAGAAGGCCGACAAAAGATGGCGGCAAGGGATATACCCTGACCGGCCATCACGAAATCATGGTGCCGCTTCTGGCAGCGGCGATAAAAGAGAGACTATGATGAGGAGAAGCATTAATAATTACAAAATAAAAATATATGTTATTACCATTTTTCTTTTGATTTCGCATAACGCGATAGGGAAAACAATTACTTTGTCTTTATCCTGGCATGACAATTGAAACAAGCATATACAAATTAACCTTTGAATCCTCTATTCTTTCAGAAGAGCAAATGAAAGAAATAGTTATTTTTTCTCCACATTATTATCTGGGTACCGATTATTTTTTGGCCACATCTCTTGAATTGTGTATCAAAGGTGACCCTGAATATTTTGATTGCGGGACAAGAGATTTAAACGCTGTTAATTTTTATAAGAATGCTCAAGTAAATTTGAATAAAGGAAGAAAGAATTTAGATGTGTTAAAAAGTGTCAAATATCCAAAGGAATTAAACACAGTTATAGATTATTTTAAGAGTTCTTTGTCATTCGACCTTTGGTTAAATCAAATAAGATTTGATTTCTATCAGTCTTGGGATATGAATATCTTGAAAAGAAAGTATGAAGATTTGGATCCCTCAGTACTTTGTCCAGAGGCATTAAAGGGGATAGAAAGTGCTGACGATAACTACAAAAAATATAAAATAGCTCTATATGAATGGCATAATTGCTTAAACAATGTTTTTCGTAAACGACTTGGTGAATATCCGCTTCAAGTTTGGGAGCAATTTATTGCAACTTATGGCATTAAAGAAGAAATTGTTTTTGATGACGGTGAGTAAATTTTTAGATTAAAATAAAGGTGATAGCCGGAGCGCATTATAAAAAAGTAAACAATGGCATCCAAACCCTGATCAGGTCGTTTTATGCAAAAAGAAAATAAACTTGGCGAAAAGAATATTGAAAACATTCTCTCTGACTTAAAAAGAGAATTGAAACAGCTTTATCAAAACAGGCTTGTTTCCGTTATCCTCTATGGCTCTTATGCAAGGGGAGAGGCAGGAGAAGACTCGGACATTGATATTGTTGTTGTTCTTAAAGGTACTGTTATTCCCGGCCGTGAAATTGATTGCATGCTGGATACAATCATAGATTTGGGTTTAAAATACAATACGCTTATTTCTATTTATCCTGTATCTGAAGATTGCATGCAATCAGTGAAGAGCCCTCTGCTCTTGAATGTTCGTGCAGAAGGAATAAGTATATGAGAGAAATTAAAAATCTATTGGCTCGCTCAGAGCGATATATTAAGTCTGCAAAACTTCTCATACAAGATAAAGATTATGAATCCGCTGTTTCCCGCGCTTACTACGCTATGTTTTATACTGTCGAGGCATTGCTTCTCACCAAAGAAATGTCCTTTTCAAGCCACAAGGCGGTTATATCGGCCTTTGGAGAGCAGTTTGTAAAAACCGGCGTCTTTAAAAAGGATTTTAGCAAAGCCCTAACCC
>CAZVZI010000140.1:0-5281 GCA_964631455.1 uncultured Thermodesulfobacteriota bacterium
AGCGGTTGAAGCACCTTTCTTAATATCCAGATACGATTCAATTCTTCTTTGGTAAGGAGGAGGTCTTCTTTCCTTGTGCCTGACCTGTTAATATCGATTGCCGGGAATATCCGTCTTTCGGATAACTTCCTGTCAAGGACTATTTCCATATTGCCTGTGCCTTTGAATTCTTCGAATATTACCTCGTCCATCCTGCTGCCTGTTTCAATCAGCGCAGTCGCCATGATGGTAAGGCTCCCGCCCTCTTCAATATTTCTTGCAGCGCCAAAAAATCTCTTTGGTTTGTGCAGCGCATTGGAATCCACTCCGCCGGAAAGCACCTTGCCGCTCGGCGGCACAACAGTATTATACGCCCTGGCAAGTCTTGTGATTGAATCCAGCAAAATAACAACGTCACGTTGATGCTCAACAAGCCTCTTGGCCTTTTCTATTACCATTTCCGCCACCTGGACATGCCTCTGGGCCGGTTCATCAAATGTTGAGCTTATGACCTCTCCCTTGACCGAACGTTGCATATCTGTAACCTCTTCGGGCCTTTCATCAATAAGGAGCACAATAAGGGCAACATCAGGATGGTTGGTTGTTATGCTGTTGGCAAGTTTCTGTAGAAGAACTGTTTTGCCTGCCCTTGGCGGAGACACAATAAGACCTCTCTGCCCCATACCGATGGGCGTAAAGAGATCCATTATCCTCATAGAGAGGTCAGTCTTTTTTCCCGGCAGCTCAAGTTTTAATTTCTCCTGAGGATATAAAGGCGTAAGGTTATCAAAGAGAATCTTTTCTCTGGCAATTTCAGGGTCTTCAAAATTTACCTTTTCCACCTTAAGAAGGGCGAAATATCTTTCCCCTTCTTTCGGCGGCCTTATCTGGCCTGACACAATGTCGCCGGTTCTTAGGTTAAATCTTCTTATCTGCGACGGAGATATGTATATATCATCAGGCCCTGGAAGATAGTTATAGTCAGGCGCCCTTAAAAAACCAAACCCGTCAGGCAGGGTTTCCAGAACGCCTTCGCTGTATATAAGGCCGTTCTGTTCCGACTGCGATTGAAGCAGCGCAAAGATAATGTCCTGCTTTCTCATGCTTGCAGCGCCCTCTATATTGTACTGCTTGGCAAGAGATGTAAGCTCGCCGATCTTTTTTTCTTTTAGTTCTTTGAGATTCATAAAATACTCCTCTTGGTGATAGTTACCGATAAAATCATATTACCGGCTTTATTTGTGTTTTTAAAAAACATAAGTTTAAGTACCAATAATTGGTGTGGGGTAAGACATATCAGCATTCGTATGGCCTATCTGCGGGAGAAATATTATGGGGTTAGGATGTATTTCAAGCGGCAAAATATTTTCTCTCTGATTTTTAACCTATCTCTGGGGTTATTAAAGGTAAATCCATTTGGATTGTATAATGATGAGATATGGAAAAATTATATTAAGGTGTATTAATCTTGAAAGGCAATTCTAAAATAGCACAATTTGTTAAAAGTTGTCAATATTTTTTTTGCATCAGGATTATATATCTATTTTTTGACAAATACTGTCTGACTTGTTATACTCTCATTCCTAATAGTATTGGGTAAGCGTATTAGATTATGATACTTGCAATTATCATGTTTACACATTACTAAATAAAAACCAAGGAGAGAACAATGAAGGCGCTATTAACAGCAGTTCTATGCATTATGCTTCTGGCAGGCCATGTAAACGCAGGCGACAACGCGACGTTAAAAAATGAAAAGGACAAGGTTAGCTACAGTATCGGGCTTAATATTGGAAATAATTTTAAAAGCCAATCAGTGGATATCAACACAGATGTCCTTCTAAAGGGTATAAAAGATGCCCTTTCAGGCAGCAAGCCTTCAATGACAGACAAGGAGATTCAGGAGACCATGACTGCCTTCCAAAAGGAAATGACAGCCAAGCAAGCTGAGCGGGCAAAGGTTCTTGGTGAAAAGAACAAAAAAGAGGGAGAGGCCTTTCTTGCTGCAAATAAGAAGAAAGAAGGCATAAAAACCACATCCAGCGGCTTGCAGTATAAGGTTATCAAGGCAGGCAACGGCGCAAAGCCTAAGACAACCGATAGTGTAACGGTCAATTACCGCGGCACCTTGATTGACGGGACGGAGTTCGACAGCTCTTATAAGCGCGGAGAAGCTGCAAACTTTCCTTTGAACGGCATTATTCCTGGATGGGTTGAGGCCCTGCAAATGATGCCTGTGGGTTCAAAGTGGCAGTTGTTTCTGCCGTCATCCCTTGCATACGGTGAGCGTGGTTCAGGAAGAGAGATAGGGCCAAACGCTGCGCTTATATTTGAGGTTGAACTGATAGCAATTAACAAGTAAAGCTATCGTAAAAGGTCAGCATATACGATATTTCGTCATTCCCACAAAGTGGGAATCCAGTCTTTTCAATGTGTTGCAAAACATCTGGATTCCCGTTTTCACGGGAATGACGACTTTTTTCCCTTAAAAAACACACCATGCCTTTACAAATCTATAACTCCCTTACCCGGCAAAAGCAAGAATTTAAACCCGGCAAAACCAATGAGATTACCATGTATGTGTGCGGGCCTACTGTGTATGACTTGAGCCATATAGGCCATGCCAGAAGCGCGGTTGCATTTGATGTGGTCTATCGCTACCTTAAATACAAGGGTTATAATGTTAAATATACAAGGAACTATACAGACATTGATGACAAAATCATAAACAGGGCAAACAAGGATGGCGTTTCTTGGAATGAAATTTCAGAAAGATACATAAAGGCATTTGATGAAGATATGGTTGCGCTTGGTGTAAAACTTCCGACTTTTCGGCCAAAGGCAACAGAGACGATTCAAGAAATGCTGAATGTTATACAAACATTGATTGATAAAAATTTCGCATATGCGCTTAATGGCGATGTTTATTATTCTGTAAGGAAATTTGCCGGCTACGGCAAACTATCAGGGAAAAATATAGAAGAGCTTGAGGCAGGGGCAAGGGTTGAGGTGGATGAGAGGAAAAAAGACCCGTTGGACTTTGCCCTCTGGAAATCGAGCAAACCCGGTGAACCGTCATGGCCAAGCCCTTGGGGTGAAGGAAGGCCGGGCTGGCATATAGAATGTTCTGCCATGAGCCAAAAATTTCTCGGAGATACCATTGACATCCACGGCGGCGGAAAAGACTTGATATTTCCGCATCATGAAAATGAGGTTGCACAATCAGAAGCCGCAACAGGCAAGCCATTTGTCAGATACTGGCTTCACAACGGTTTTGTGAATATAGAAAAGGAAAAGATGAGCAAGTCGTTGGGAAACTTCTTTACCATCAAGGAAGTCCTAAAGATATATCACCCCGAGGTGGTTCGCTTTTTCCTCCTTACGACCCATTACAGGAGCCCGATTGACTACTCCGATGCAGCATTGCATGAAGCAAAGGCTGGACTAGAAAGATTTTATAGAGTAAAGGAGTTTTTAGCAGAGTTTGAAGATGTCACATTTAATAGAGAACCAATAACTCATCTTCAAAAAGAAACAGCTATTAAGTTAACGGAGCTAGAAGCCAAAGTAATTGCCGCAATGGATGATGATTTCAATACTGCTTTGGCCATAGGCCATATGTTTGAAGCTCTAACATTGATGAACCGTATTTATGATAACTTTAAATCCGGCGGAGCGGAACGAGAGGGTGTTTTACCTGTGTTGCAACAAGGGAAGAGAATAATTGAGAAACTTGGTGGAGAAATGCTTGGTCTGTTTAGAGCTGATCCGAATGAGTTCTTCAGGTATGGGACGACACTGATAATTTCAACTGAAGAAATAGAAAGACGGATAGAAGATAGAAATTATGCAAAGAAGAAAAAAGATTTTAAGACCGCCGATGACATAAGAAGCGAACTGGATAAAAAGGGTGTTTTGCTTGAAGATACGCCGAAGGGAACCGTTTGGCGTATCAAGGCGGCATAGTCTAAAAAATTTTCCTTGACATTCTACACAAAGTAGAATATATTGCAAACATGATAAGGGGATTTGCAAATAATTTCAGGCCGACAAGAAAAGGGCTTGGCCGCGCCCTGGGCGATCTTGAAAAGGATATTATGAATATCCTCTGGCAGAAGGGCGGGGTTACAGGCAAAGAGGCGCTTGCGGAAATAAGCCGTTCAAAGAAAGCGGCAATTACAACTGTCCTTACTGTGCTTGGCAGGCTTGTCAAAAAAGGGATTGTAAAAAAAGTAAAAGGCGAAAGCGTTTATATTTACACCCCTGCATTGACAAAAGACGAGTTTACGGATATAGTTTCTCATGAGGTGATGAGGGGCGTCCTGAATATATCCGCAAGCTCTGCCGTTGCCTCTTTTGTGGATGTTTTGGCAGAGGCAGACCCGAAGGAATTGGACAGGCTTTCAAGGCTTATAGAAAAGAAAAAGAAGGAATTAGGAAAGGGAACTTAAGCGATGATTTTATTTATCCCTATTATTTTTATTCTGACTGCGGCATGGTTTTTCTACAGCTTCCCGCGGCTTATTGCATTCACTGGGGCTTTAGCAGAGTGGTGCCAGAGTCTATTCCTTCAGTGCCTTGAGTATTTCTTGATTTTGAAGGTATTTTTCCTTTGGTTTGGACTTGCCGTGCTATCTGTTTGTTTTGCTTATGCTGTTTTGAAGGCAACCTTTGTATTATTCAGGACAAGCAGGCAAATCAAGGCCATTCCTGCAGCCAAGCATGGCGATGTGATGGTGATAAGGGATAAGAAACTGAAGACAGCGTTTACGCACGGCCTGCTCTATCCCAAAATATACATATCCCAAGGGTTTATGAATTCTCTTGATAATTCTGAACTCAAGGCAGTCTATCTGCATGAACTTCATCATAAGAACAGAAAAGACCCTCTCCGTTTCTTTATTTTGTCAATTGTAAGAGATACATTCTTTTATATCCCTATAAGCAGGTTTGTTGAAAGATTTATCCACAACAGAACAGAAATAAAAGCGGATGATGCGGTAGTTGTTGCAATGAAAGAACCGGTAAGCCTTGCAGGAGCCCTTTTAAAGATTGCAGGATTTAATAAGCTTGCCCCTGCAGGCATCAAGCAGGGGGATATGCTCATGTTTCAGCCTGCGTCAATCAATGGGATTGGTTCTGTAGAGGACAGGATAAAGAGGCTTGTTGACGAAAAGGAGGGGAAGATGAAACTCCCGTCAGCGAGGGCAATTGTAATCAGCATTTTTATATCAGGTTTCCTGATGCTGTCCCTTGCGTTTCCATTGTTTGCGTCTTTTCCCGATGCCGGTCGCTGCGACAT
>CAZVZI010000141.1:0-5266 GCA_964631455.1 uncultured Thermodesulfobacteriota bacterium
GATTATTATCGGGATTGGAATACTTGGTTAAATCTTTTTCAGCCCCTCTTATCAAACCTTTATCTGTCTTCCGATAACATAGAAGATATTCATGATCTACTGATGCACCATTTTTGGAGCGACTATCTACATTTTGTCTCCTTTTCCAGATAAAACTTGCCACAAAATTCTCTTCCCCAAATATCTCATTCATCACCATCCGCAGGTTATGAACCTCATTATCGTCAATGTGAACAAAGATTACGCCGTCGTCACGCAGAAGGTTTTTGGCGAGAAACAGACGGGGATACATCATGCTCAGCCAGTTGCTGTGATAGTGTCCGCTGTCTTTGCTGTTCTTGCGGAACAGCCCCTCTTTCATCAGATAGCCTTCTTCATCCTTGTCACCTATGCGTTTAAGATAATCTTCCTTCTTCTCGCTGAATCTGTCGGGGTAGATAAAGCTGTCGCTTCCTGTGTTGTATGGCGGGTCTATGATGATGCACTTCACCTTGCCGTAATAGGCCTTTTGAAGCACCTTGAGGACTTCAAGGTTTTCGCCTTCAATAAAGAGGTTTTCGGTTGTGTTAAAGTTTACGGATTCTTCCGGGATGGGTTTTAATGTGGCTGTAGTAGGCTGCTGCAAAACTCTAAAGGCATCAGACTTGCCCGCCCAATTCAACACATAACGCTCATTGGCAAAGTTAATGTCTTCGCCAAAAGCGGCCTTTGTTTTTTCCCAATCAAGTTGATTCTCTGCAAAGAGTTCCGGAAAACTCTCTTTCAGCCTTTGCAATCTGGCCTGCTTAATATCTATTGATTCTCCGTCCATTCATTTCCCTTATAAATAAAATATCATGTCGTTGGAAAATAATTTCCATGCCACTCCCGTTTAAATACATAACGGGACAAGCTTATATGCTTGCTTTTTCAAGAATATTCAAAAGATAACACATCTTGATGCAACAAAACAATGCCGGCAAATTCAGGGCAACAAAGAAAACCTCTTCCTCAGAGATATGCTGCTTCCAAGAATTCCAAGAAAAATTCCGCCGGCAATAAGTCCGCACAGAAAATAGGTTGTTGAAACCGACAGGTTGACTAACGAGGCAAAAACCGGAGGGGTGTTCAGCATCAAGACCTCTCTGGCCATATATAGGATGCCTGCTGCTATAACCGAGCCTAAAAAACCCTCCACAATGCCTTCAATCAAAAACGGGGCTTTTATAAATATGCTTGTCGCTCCTATAAGACTCAGTATTTCTATCTCCTCTCTTCTGGCATATACTGTAAGTCTTATGGTGTTTGACACAATAAACACCGTGGCTATCAAGAGGAAACCGCCTATCGTTAAAGCAAATGCCTCTGCAAATCTTATAAAGGCAAAGAACCTGTCAAGCCACTCCTGACTATATTGGACATCTTCAATGCCGCTGGTTGTCTTAAGTTTTGATATAAGGCCCCTAACGCCCTGCGGCGTCCTGAATATTTTTTTTACCCTAATCTCCAGCGATGCGGGAAATGGATTTGCGCCTAAACCTTCCAATATTCCCTTTTGCCCTTTCAATTCATCCTTAAATACAGAAAAGGCCTTTTCCTTTGAGATGTATTCCAAACTCTCTACCTCCGGCATGCCGGCTATCTCCCTTTTGATATTTGAGATTGCGTCGCCTGACAAGCCGTCTTTTACATAAGCTATAACCTGAATCTCGTTTCCCATGCTGCTTATCATATTGCTCAGGTTTATAAAAACACCGAGAAATAAGCCGCAGATGGCCAGAGAGATTGCAATGATTGTTATTGTTAGAACGGATGTTACAATGCTGTCTTTTATGTTCTGGAAGGCCTCGGAGACAAAATATGCAAACCATTTAAGGTAATTCAAATTGCACCCGCTTGTATCAATTGACCACCCTTCCCTTGTCAAGGAGAATGGCCCTTTTATTAAATTTGTCTATTATAGACTGGTCGTGGGTAGCGACAACTACAGTGGTTCCCCTGGCGTTTATATCATTGAAAAGGCTGATTATATCCATAGCCCGTTCGGGGTCAAGATTTCCTGTAGGCTCATCTGCAAGAAGTATGGCCGGCTCTTTTGCTAATGCCCTTGCAATAGCCACCCTCTGCTGCTCGCCGCCTGAAAGCGTTAGGGGCTTGAAATTTGCCCTGTGCTGAAGCCCCAGATAAGACAGCACCTTAAGCACCCGTTTACTTATATCTTTATTATCCATGCCTGTAATGCGGAGCGCCAGGGCAATATTGTCAAAAACCGTTTTATTGTTTAAAAGTTTAAAATCCTGAAAAACAAAACCGATCTTCCTTCTGAAAAACGGTATATCACGAGGCTTAAATCTTGATGTGTTTTTTCCGCCAATTACGATCTGCCCCTGCGTAGGCTTTTCCGTATAAAGCATAAGTTTTAATAAAGTCGATTTGCCTGCCCCGCTCGCCCCTGTTATAAAAACAAATTCCCCTTTATCAATTTTCAGCGTTATATCTGTTAAAGCGGATATGCCGTCATAGTTCTTATATACATGAAACATGTTGATCATATTCTTCGGTCCCAACAATAGTGCATAGAGCAAAATGAGGTGAGAAGCATGATGGGATATTTATCATACTATCCGGTGCAAAACAATAGCCCGATAAACAATAGTCCAATAAACAAAAGCCCCTCTCCTCTCATTCCACATTTTACAGCGGTTATGAGAAAAGAAGGGCAACAAATCTGGCGGGGCCGACGGGGCTCGAACCCGCAACTTCCGCCGTGACAGGGCGGTGCTCTAACCAATTGAACTACGGCCCCATATTGTAGTAGTTTGCCGATTTATCGGCGTTTTTAAATACGCCCATAAATGGGCAACTACTCTAAATGGTAGGCGGAACAGGGATCGAACCTGCGACATCAGCCTTGTAAGGGCTGCGCTCTACCGACTGAGCTATCCGCCCGCTAAAAAACAGAATACAGAATTCAGAAACCGGAAGGCAGAAAATTTTATTCTGAATTCCGTATTCCGAGTTCTGTATCCTCATCAAGCTTGTCTTATTTTTTTACTGCATCTTTCAGGCCTTTTCCAGCCTTAAACTTTGGAACCTTTGCGGCAGGTATATTGATCTCTTTCCCTGTCTGAGGATTTCTCCCCTTCCTTGCCTTTCTCTTGGAAACGGAAAATGTTCCGAAACCAACAAGGCCGACCGTGTCCCCCTTTTTCAAAGACTTGGTCACGGCTTCTGTAAAGGCATTTAATGCCTTTTCAGCATCAACCTTGGTAAGCCCGGCTGCTCCTGCGATTGCATCAACAAGTTCACCCTTTGTCATACTCTATCCTCCTTTCTTAAGGAATTAAAATCTGTAAAAGCTATAGCAACTTTCTCCAGCCCTGTCAAGCAAATTATACTTCCATTATCTCTTTTTCCTTATGTTTCAGAATATCGTCAACCCTGTCTATGTATTTGTCTGT
Source organism: uncultured Thermodesulfobacteriota bacterium (assembly GCA_964631455.1). Lineage (GTDB taxonomy): Bacteria > Desulfobacterota > GWC2-55-46 > UBA9637 > UBA9637 > JACRNJ01. The sequence continues at coordinate 3,441 of CAZVZI010000141.1, forward strand.
TATCTCCTGAATCCTTGTCTGGGTCTTCTTTAAATCATCCTGTGAAATTGTCTTGTCCTTTTCCAGCTTCTTAATTTCTTCGTTTGCGTCTCTTCTGTTATTTCTTACTGCAATCTTGCATTCCTCCGCAATCTTTTTCGCCGTTTTCACTATCTCTTTCCGCCGCTCTTCCGTAAGCTGCGGAATGGAGATGCGGATAAGCTTCCCGTCATTGGTTGGCGTAAGGCCCAGATCTGAATTCATAATAGCCTTCTCTATATTTGATAAAACCCCTGCATCCCACGGCTGGATTGTAATAAGCCTGCTCTCGGGAACCGACATGGTGGCAAGCTGATTGAGCGGCGTTATGGTTCCGTAGTAATCAACCCGTATGCCATCCAGCATAGAGATAGACGCCCTTCCTGTCCGCAGTTTTGCAATCTCGCGATGGAGCGCGTCTATTGACTTATCCATCTTATCCTTCAATTCTTTAAAAATAGCATCTGTCATGTTGCCGCCTATCTGACTACTGTCCCCACTTTATCGCCTTTTACAATCTTCTCTATATTGCCTTTCATCTTCAGGTTGAACACGATTATCGGAAGTTTATTATCCATGCAGAGGGATATGGCAGTGGCGTCCATAACCTTTAGCCCCTTTTTCAGGACATCTATATACGTAAGCTCGCCGTATTTTTTTGCCCTTTTATCCTTTACAGGGTCTCTGTCATAAACACCGTCGACCTTGGTGCCTTTTAGTATTACATCCGCATGTATCTCCATAGCGCGAAGGGACGCGGCTGTATCGGTCGTAAAGTACGGGTTGCCTGTGCCGGCGGCAAATATTATAACCCTCCCCTTCTCAAGATGTCTTACTGCCCTGCGTCTTATATAGGGTTCTGCCAATTCCTTCATCTCAATGGCAGACATGACGCGGGTATAGACCCCTTTCTTTTCAAGCGCATCCTGAAGCGCCAAGGCGTTTATAACGGTTGCCAGCATGCCCATATAATCAGCAGTTGCCCTGTCCATGCCATTTGCGCTGGCGGCAATGCCCCTGAAGATATTGCCCCCGCCTATAACAATCGCAACCTCCACGCCCAGGCCATGCACCGCCTTTATTTCCCTTGAGATGCCGTCTATAACCTTTGTATCCAAACCATAGCTCTGGCTGCCCATAAGGGCCTCGCCGGAAAGCTTCAAAAGTATGCGCTTGAATTTCGGTTTGGACATAATAACTGCAATTACAAATTAAGAATTAAAAATTAGGAATTCCTAATTCATAATTCCTAATTCTTAATTATTCCTTCCCCTACCTTAAATCTGACAAAGCGTCTTATTGATATGTTTTCTCCAAGCTTTGCTATGGTTGCAGTTAAAAGGTCCTTTACGGTTGTATCAGGATTTTTCACAAATGACTGCTCCAGAAGGCAGTTCTCCTGAAAAAACTTTTCCACCTTGCCGTCAACCATCTTTTCTATAACCTTTTCCGGTTTGCCTGAGGTGGTGGCTTGCGCCCTGTATATAGACCTTTCCTTTTCAATTACATCCTGCGAAACTTCCTCTCTTCTGACATAATTAGGGCTTAACGCCGCTATGTGCATTGCCATATCTCTTACGAGTGATTGAAACTCGTCGGTTTTGGCAACAAAATCGGTCTCACAGTTCACTTCAACAAGCACGCCAACCTTGCTTCCTGCATGGATATACGAACCTACTGTTCCCTCTGATGTAGCCTTATCCGCCCTCTTTGCCGCTGTTGCAAGGCCCTTCTCCCTGAGAAAGGTGACAGCTGCTTCAAAATCAAGATTTGCGGCGGCAAGGGCCTTTTTGCAGTCCATAATCCCC
>CAZVZI010000142.1:0-5226 GCA_964631455.1 uncultured Thermodesulfobacteriota bacterium
ATTTGATTGAACCGTAAGGTCGGTTAAATAAAGTATCCTCTCATAACAGAGCAAAAGTCCCTTTTTATCAGGCGGAGAAAATAATCTCTTTGCCCTGTTCATCTCATTCGCAATCATAAGGATTTGCTGAACAGGCAAAAAAGATAACCACTTTTCCTTAGTAAGTCCGGAATGTTGGACATGCGCGGACATTTACAGAACCTCTCCTCTTCCTATCAGCTCAAAAGTTATCTCTCTAATCTTTTTTCGTAAATCTTTGCTCATAATTTCCATACTGTTATTTCCTCGAGAAGGCCGAATATTTATTAAACTTGTGTATTCAATGCAGCCGGACTCTCCCTTGCCGGGATAATAATTGGCGCCCCAGATATCCTTTTGCGCGCTTCCCGTTTCCAGCAATATTTGCTCTCCGTCCGCATGAAGCTCGCCGCCTATGGCGATTCGCCACTGTTTCACATCAATTGTGAATTTCACCATGTCCCTGAAGCCTTCAAGGACAAGTCTTTTTAATTCTTCCTTGTCTATTTTTGCTGTTATCAGTTTTATATCGGACATAAAATTTTTAGATTTAATATCCCTTCATATTGGAGATATAAACTTCATTATACTTTTGCAAAATCTCTCCGCCCTGCGTGCTGGTTATTTCAATGACAACCCTGCGGATATTGGCAGCAATCGCAGTAATGGTGTTGGTGTTATCATAATATGTAAATGTAAACGTTTGAATATTGTCTGCCAGAGTGAAAGTGCCTGAGCTATCTATGCGCAAAAGATATGTGCCGGCGCCTGCTGAACATGCAGGCGGGGTGGTAGATTGACAAAAGGTAATAGAGTTGCAGTTCGTAAGGTCTCCGCTTGAATCGCTGAATGTAAAGGAGGTTGGCGCGGCTGCTGATATGCACGGTGTATTATCAGACTTTTTTGCCGTATTCCGTATCTCCCGCGTCATCCGTTCAATTGCAATCCTACCACTTTGAGATATGCCTTCGCGGGATGTTGCCTGAAACCATCCCATTATGCCCTGGGACAGGGGAATGGCAATGACAGCGGTGATAATGCCGAGGAGGATGATGACCATGATCATCTCTATGAGGGTGAAGCCTTTATTGTTATTCATTAGTTTGTTTTTCTATCCCCGTAGGGGAGGGGCTTGCCCCCTCCCGCAGTGAGACCACAAGGGTCTCCCCTACGATTTTAATAGCTTGTCCTTAAACTTACCAGCGAGATTGTCTCATTGCCTGTGGTATCCGTTATATCAACCTGAATACGCTTGTAACAGGTGCGGATGCCAGCATCCATATCCAGAGTAGCCGGATTGACATAGATAACAGCAGCCTGCTGTCTAAATCCGGGATAATTGGTTCCCATGGAGGCCCCCTGCGAATCCTGTGGCGGAGCATTATTCAATCCATTGAAATCATCTACATCATCGTATAAGTCTCTTGTTGCCTCCTCTGCGACAAGGGGCAAAGTTGCATTGCTGCAAGTAGCATTTATCGTTGTCACCTCATCCCACCGTTTAGACTTTATCTCCTCCATCAACGCCTCTGCAAGGAATACGGCTGTTGTCCTTTTCTGGGGGATTGCGCTGTCTTTAACGCCTGTTATAAAGTAGAGCATAATCCCCGGCATAATGATACCAAGGAGGACTATAACCATAATAATCTCTATGAGCGTGAAGCCTTTTTTGTTCATTATCTCTCCCCTTTTTTAAAGGGGAGGCCAGGTGGGGTTAATCTTTCAGCAATTTTATGTAAAACTCCCCTCACATTTTGTATTACTTCATTATTCCAAAACCGCGTTACTTCAATTCCCTGTTCTTTTAAATACACAGAGCGCATCTCATCATATTGTTTATTTGCTTCTTCTGCATGTTGCCCGCCGTCAACTTCAATTGCAAGCTTCAAGATAGGCGAATAAAAGTCAATAATATATACGCCGATGCTGTATTGACGGAAAAATTTTATCCCTTGGATTTGTTTATTTTGCAGATGTCTCCAGAGAAGTTGCTCTGCCTTTGTCTGATTTCTCCGCAGTTGCCGTCTTCTTTTTTTGAACTCCGGCTTGTTGAGTATGATGCCCATGAGTTTAACTCCCCCTGCCCCCTCTTTAAAAAAGAGGGGGTACAGCAGTCAGTACGATACCATCCCGGTTTGTTGTGTAACAATGATTGTTTCAGTGCTTCCGCTGTATAGAAGGGTAATGTTTATCCCTGTTGAAGTTGTGCTGCATGGATTGATATACGGTTTGCCCAGAGAGTCAAACTCCAGCCAGCTTCCTGCTGCCGGCGCTGTAATAGTAACGCCTGAGAATTCGGTGTTGTTTAAATTTACGGGGAAGCCGGCGGCAGACACCCATTGATTATCTGCAGGGTCAGGACATTTGCAGGTTGAGGTGCTGTAGGGAGCGGCGATAGGGCAAGATTGAATATTATATGTGGTGCTGCTCGAAAAAGTGACTCTGGCCCTCCGCTGCGTTGTTGTTGCCCTGTTCTGCGCATATCGTACGTCCGAGGCAATTTTCATTGCGGCATTGCCGGTTTTTATGCCAGCCCAGTACCTTCCAAATTGCGGCACAGCCACTGCTGCTAAAATTGCCGCAATAATGATTACTACGACAAGCTCTGCGATGGTAAAGCCCTTGTTATTCATAATTAGAGAGCCTTTTGTCAGGCAGCCGGTTCTATAAGTTTAAATATCTTTATAGATGGGCAGGGGTAATTTTATCCCTTTATCTTGATGTAATAGGCGACAAAGAAAAAGAGCAGACTCGCTATAACTAAGAATAACCCCACCCCCATCCTGTAGCTAAATGCCTTTTCTTCCATATTTGTAACAAGTTTGCTTGTTGCTTCATTCAAGTTTCTTAAGGTCGCTGGAGAAATAATAAAAAGCAACCCTACAAGCAGAGAAAGAATACCAACAGCTATAAAAAGTCCCATAACTACCTCCTTTTTTGAAGTAAAATCAAAATTTATTTTAGCAAAAGAATCATATACTTAATATTACGCCTCGTCAAGAGGGGGATATTAACCGACTTTTTGCAATGTACTGTTTTTTTTTGAGCAAGTATTCTATCCCGGCGTAAACCTTTTCAACTGAGACATCTTTCAGGCAATCGTCCTGTTCGCAGTTTTTTTTGTAGCACGGCGCACAATCTGCTTTCGCAGGAATTGCCGTTCCCCTGCCATAAAACTCTATTTCCTGAGGACATGTTGAAAAGAATAATGCTACTACAGGCGTCTTTACAGCAATTGCAATGTGCATGGCCAAGGTATCGCCTGAGACTACAGCATCGCATTGCCTTACAATGCCGGCAAATTTGCCCAAGGTGTTGTTGCCGCTATTTATTAAAGGTATTTTTGACAGCCTGCAGAGCCGCGCATTTTTTTCAATCTCATTAGGTCCTCCAAGAAGAACAACCTTGGCATTAAGATTCTTTGCGCATAATTCAGCCAGTTCAAGGAAGCCATCTTCACACCATCCCTTGTTGGCAAATATATCTCCTCCTCCTGTATTAAGGCCTATGAGCAAATCCCCTTTATTCACGCCGCACGATTTAAGATACTTTTTAGCCCACAATGCATCCTCTTCAGAAATATTGTATATATACTCTTCCCCATTATAATCTGCACAGGCAGACTCGAAGAGTATCTCCTGATATGTTTTTTTGTTTTGCCTGAACTTTAATTCATCAGACAGACCGAGGCTTAATGCATAATTGCTCCCCTCGTTAAGCGGATATATAGTGCCGTGCCGGCTCAACCCAAAGCCATATTTCTTCTTACCCTTAACCATCTCTGCGAGAGCAGCTGCCTTATATGCCTTGTCAAAGTTAATTACAATGTCAAATTGCTCTACCATTAACCCTGCCAATGATTCTGCGTCAAATATCAGCAGTTTATCAATGAATGGATTACCCTTAAGAACCGCAGCAGAATTTTTATCAACCAACCATGTTATATGGGAAGGGTTGTATTTTACCTTCAAGGGTTTCAATATCGGCGTTGTCCGCAATACATCGCCTGTAGCGCCGAGCTTAATAATAAGAATCCTCTTACCCATCTGTTCATAGTGGCTGCAACCTTTACACAGCCTGTTAAACTTGCAGGGTTTCTCGCCTATAAAATGGCGGCAGTCTGATTTGAGAATAATCTTATTGCTGTTATTCTTTGGCTTCATCAAATTTATATATAAAAATAGAATATCCTATGGTATCTACAGGTTCAATCTCTCTAAACAGCTTATAATAATCCCTATCTGGCAGATATACTCCCTGCAGCATTGTAGCGCTTATGGCAAAATAGCCTTCAAGGGGAATCTGTGGCCTCTTAATAATCGGTTTCAGTATGACGTAGCTCGGCAGATATTCATAGTTTATACCATAATAGGCGGGGTCGGAGAAACCAAAATAAGATAGTTTAACCTTTTCTATCTTATGTTCATCTATATACTTCTTCAGGCCGGGAAGGTCCTGCCCCCAGTCAAGATTGGAGTCCACAAGATATTTATAGCCGTTCTTTGGCCCTCCGATAAATTCATTAAAATATGCCAGATAATAGGGGTGAATATTGATAGACGTCCAGATAGACCATGTCATTGCAAGTATAAGTATTATACCAGCAAGCCTTTTTCTGTTTATATTAATGTTAATTAAACCGCCTATCAACACAAAAATAAGGGGATACACCGGCAGGATATGCCGCAGACCGATATTTATGTGCTGCCTGGTTGATACAAAGAACATCACCGCAATAGGCAGGATAAGGAATATAACAGTAATTGCTTTGTTTTTATACCGTACTAAAAATAAAAGCGAGCCCAAGAAAAGATAAAGCACAGGGATTGGTGTCTTTATAAGAAATGCTATTAAAAAGTAATACCACCAACCCTGAGATGAATAATCACCCATCAGGAATGCAGCATGGCCTTCATCAGCCCTGGTTAGAAATCTGTACAAGCCATATACATACGATTCAGGAAGGAGGTGAAAATGCCTGATGCTGTCGAATACCGTATTTAATACAACGCTATTTGTCTTATTCTCTTCCCATTTTAAAACTGTCGCTTCTATTTCTTGCTCCGATTTTGCATCAAGAATATCTGCCCTGTAGTCAAAACCGTAAACAGACCAGATGGTGAAATATGCAGTTAAAAGTATGAAAACAAAGACAAACGGTATAAGAATATTTCTTTTATAAGCAGATAACCCCCTGCTTATATCAAT